>JACMQP010000647.1 GCA_014376915.1 Ramlibacter sp. | reverse complement strand
GGCATCCTTGCCGTGACCGAGGTGTTCGAAGGCATCCTGCCGCCAGCGCAGGCGCAGCAGGCCATCGCCGCCACCGAATCGATCGCCCTCGGCCTGGACTACGTGGGCGTGCTGTGCGTCGAGTTCTTCGTGCTCGCAGACAACTCGCTGGTGGTCAACGAGATGGCGCCGCGACCGCACAACAGCGGCCACTGGAGCATGGACGGCTGCGACGTTTCCCAATTCGAGCTGCAGGTGCGCACGCTGGCCGGCCTGCCGCTGGTGGCGCCACGCCAGCACAGCGCCGCCGTGATGCTCAACCTGCTGGGTGACCTGTGGTTCGACCGCGGCGCCGAGCGCACGCCGCCGTGGGAAGCGGTGCTGAAGCTGCCCGGCATTCACCTGCACCTGTACGGCAAGCTGGCCGCCCGGCCGGGCCGCAAGATGGGCCACCTGAACGTCACCGCCGCTACGCCGCAGCAGGCGCGCGAGACGGCGCTCGCCGCCGCCGCGCTGCTGGGCATCGAGGCATTCTGAGCGCCGCGCCGACATGATCCTGGACGGTTCGCTGCCTTCTTCCCTGGCCCGGTCGGTGCGCGCCCTCGCCGCCGGCGAGCTGGTCGCCTTCCCCACCGAAACCGTTTACGGCCTGGGCGCCGACGCCGGCAACGACAGTGCGGTGGCGAAGATCTTTGCCGCCAAGGGCCGGCCGAGCGACCATCCACTGATCGTCCACCTGGCCGACGCTGCCGGCGTCGCCCACTTTGCCGGCGCTGTCCCGGCGTTCGCGCAGCGGCTGATGGACGCCTTCTGGCCCGGCCCTCTGACGCTGATCCTGCCGCGCCGTCCGGGCGTGGCTGCCGCCGCGGCCGGCGGCCAGGAGTCGATCGGCCTGCGTTGCCCGGCCCATCCGGTGGCCCACGCGTTGCTGCTCGCCTGTCGCGAGGCGTCGCCGCCGGTGAACGGGCTGGCCGGGCCCAGCGCCAACAAGTTCGGCCGGGTCAGCCCGACGACAGCGGCGCACGTCCATTCCGAGTTCGGCGACGCGCTGCTGGTGCTGGACGGCGGGCCGTGCGAGGTCGGCATCGAATCGACCATCATCGACTGCACCCGGGGGGCGCCCATGCTGCTGCGTCCTGGCGTGCTCACCCGCGAAAGCATCGAAAAGGCCTGCGGCCAGAGCGTGGGCGATCCCGGCGCCGGCGCCCCGCGAGCCTCGGGCACGCTGGAGTCTCATTACGCGCCCAGGGCCCGGGTGCGGCTGATGGACGCGAAGGCGCTGCAGACAGCGCTCGATCTGCTGGGCGCCGAAGCAGCGCAGATCGCCACCTACTCGCGTGCGATCCTGCGCAGCAGCTCCGCCCAGCTGCTGCGCAGGCGGATGCCGGACGACGCAGCCGAGACCGCCCGCCAGCTATTCGCGGTGTTGCGTGACTTCGACGCCAAGGGCGTCCGGCTGATCTGGGTCGAAACCCCGCCACCGGCGACTGAGTGGGACGGCGTGCGGGACCGCCTGCAAAGGGCATCGGCCGGTTGAGCCGGGGGCGCGGGGCCCCGGTCGGTAAACTACCCCGACTCAAACCTGGAGATCTTCATGTCACGAAACTGGTTGCGCCGCAGCGTGCTGCTGGCCGCTTGCGCCGCTTCCCTCCTGCTGGCCGCATGCGGCTCGGGCACCATCGAATCGCAGCTCACCCCCGCGCGCGTGGTGGTGTTCGGCGATGCCATGGCCGACCTCGGCCAGAAAGGCAATCGCTACACGGTCAACGATGGGACCGTCAACATCTGGACCGAGGAAGTCGCGTTCGGCTTCGCCCTGCCGCTCAAACCCAGCGCCCAGGGCGGCACGTCCTATGCGACCGCTCATGCGCGCGTGACGGCCAAGCCCGACGCAACCGGCAACAACGACACGCCGACGGTCAAGGAGCAGATCGACAGCTTCCTGGCCGGCAACACCGTCGGCACCAACGACCTGTTCATCGTCAACGCCGGCACCTCGGACGTCATCGCCGAAGGCGTGCGCGTCGCGGCCGGAGTCCAGACCGCGGAGCAGCTGGTGACCAACACCCGCCAGGCCGGCCGCGAACTGGCAGCCCAGGCCCGCCGCCTGGTCAATGCCGGCGCACGCTACGTCGTCGTGGTCGGTCCCTACAATCTGGGCCGCTCGCCCTGGGCTATCGGCAAGGGGCTGGGCAGCGCGCTGGAAACCGCCAGCGGCCGCTTCAACGACGACATGCTGGTAGCGCTGGTGGATCTAGGCGACCGGGTGCTGTACGTGGACGCGGCGCTGCAATACAACCTGATGATCGCGGTGCCGTCGGCGTACAACATGACAGAGTCGGTCACGCCGGTCTGCACGTCGGTGGATCCGGGCCCCGGCATCGGGATCGGCGCCGGCGAGATCAATTCCGCCCTCTGCACGCCGGCCACTGTGATCACCGGGGCGCTCTACAACAACTACGTGTTCGCCGACAAGGTGTATCCCGCGCCGCGTGCCCAGTTCAAGTTCGGCGAATACGCGTACGGGCGGATCCGCGCACGGTGGTGAAGGCACGCCTGCAGCGCGGATGAAAAGACAAAGGGCGCCCGCGGGCGCCCTTTGTCTTGGGACGGAAGCTTTTACTTCAGCGTGTCGAACAGCGCCCGTGCCTGCAGGTGGCAGAACGGGGGCTCGTAGGCGCCGTGGTAGCTGCCGTAGTAGTTGGCGAACGCCCCGCTGGCCGGATCGGTCGGGGCAGCGCCGCCGATGCCGAAAGTGGCGCGGATCGCCGGATCGACATCCACCGACGTGACGTTGGTCAGGCCGCGGCTTGCGAAGTCGGCCTGGGCCACCGCCATGTGCACCGCCGGTGGCACCGTCGGGTCGCCGGCACCGCCGCACAACAGGGTGCGCGCCTTCGGGCTCCAGCCCAGCAGGTCGTTCTTCTTCGCGTCCGCCACCAGTGCGCTGTTCGGATTGGTCTGGATGTCAGCCAGGAAGGCGGGCTGGAACACGGCGTCGCGCGCCGCATCGGGGGTACCGCCCGGCAGCGCCCCGGTCGTCACCAGCGTGGTAAAGCTCAGTGTCGGACTGGGCAGCAGCGTCTCGATGTAGTTCGAGTAGGGCGCCTTGAAGGCCTGCGTCACGTTGGTGTAGACGTTGCCGTAGATTTTCTGCCAGGCTGTGACCAGGTACGGCACGAAGAACTGGTAGCCGGCGATCGCGCTGGTGAGTTTGAACGAGCCGGACAGGTTATAGGGACCCGCCAGGTGTGCGCCGGCCACCACGTTGATCTCGCCGGCGTTGTCGCGTTCGATCGCGCGGTGCGCCGCCATCGACGAGTGGCCGCCCTGCGAATAGCCGGTCAGCATGACCTTGCCCGAAAGCCCCATGCCCTGCCCGACCGCAGCGGCGCGCGCGGCGCGGATCGAATCGATCACTGCGCTCGCTTCCGAATCGGCGTGCAGGTATGGGTGGTAGCTGTAGGTCGACTTGGCGAAGCCCAGGTAGTCGGTCGCCACCACTGCATAGCCCTGAGCGGCGTACATCGCCGCCAGCAGGAAGGTCTCGCCGTCGGCCGGGTTGGCCAGGGTGCGGGGCTTTTGCACGTCCGTGCCCTTGGCATAGGCCACCAGCGGATAGCTGCCATTGGCGCAGGCACCGGCGGGGACCAGCAGCACGCCCGACGAATTTGCGGCTTCGCCCTGCACGCCGACGGTTGAATAGTTCAGTGCCACCACCCGCACATCGCACTTGGCCTTGCCCGAGATGCCTTGCAGGCCGCTGCTGGCGGTGCCGGTGTCGATCTGGGCCGCGGTGAGGGTGGTCAACGTCTGCGGCGTCTCCAGCAAGGCGCCCCGTCCGTCGTTGTCGCCGCCTCCACCGCAGGCGACCAGCAGAGCCGCGGCAGCGACCGAAGTAAGGATATGGCGTTGTCTCATGGTTTCTATCTCCTTGGTTGAAGCCAACGGGCGTTGGTTTTTTCTTGTTGCCCACCATGCTAGTCCGCGTCCCCTGCTGCCGGGAGATGAGAACACGCGGGTTTTCCCGTTTGCGTGTCGCCGGAGTGACCGCAGAGCTGAGGCTTCGGTCAGGCTTCGGTCAGGCCGCAGGCGCTGACGCAGCTTCATCCCGGGGATCGCCAGAGCCAGCGCGGGTGCGGGACGTGAGCCAAGCCTGCGGCGCTGAGCTGAAGGTGGTGAGGAAGGCGGCGCAATAGCCGATCAGTTCGGAGCTGGGTATGGACGGGTGACGGGCTACTGGTCGCGGGCGGTCCAGTCGATCAGCGCGTCGATGGCCGGGCGTGCGGCGGCGGCGTTGGGATGGTTGGCGATGGCCACCAGCACGTAGCGGCGGCCGCTGGCGCCATGGACGATTCCAGCCACCGCCGTGACGTCGCGCAGGCTGCCGGTCTTCAGGTGCGCCAATCCGGCGCTGCGCACGCGCATGCGCTTGAGCGTGCCGTCGGTGCCGGCCACCGGCAAGGACGCCAGCAGTTCGGGCATCAGCGGCGAAGCCCAGGCGAGCTGCAGCAGCCGCGCCAGTTGCTGCGCCGTGATGCGCTCGTCACGTGACAGGCCGGATCCGTTGCCGATGGCCGGCGGCTCGCCACCGATCCGCTCGCGCCACCAGGCCCGCACCAGCTCACGCGAGCCTTCCTGGGTGCCGACGCCCTTTTGTTGCAGGCTGAGCGTGAGGAACAGCTGCTGCGCCATCACGTTGTTGCTGTATTTGTTGATGTCGCGGACGACCTCGGCCAGCGCCGGCGACTGCACCGCGAAAGCCGGCTTCAGGCCGGCCGGCGCGCGACCGTCGCGCACCTGGCCGGACAGCTTGCCGCCCATCTCGGCCCAGAGGCCGGCGATGGCACGCGCGGCGTAGCTATCCGGATCCGAATAGGCCACCGGCCACGCGCGTTCGCCGCAAGCAGCCGGGTAACCGCCGCCGAACCGGATCCGGCCGGCGTCGCTGAAATCGGCCTTCAGGCTGCCGCGCCAGTCGCCACAGTCGCCATTGGCCAGCAGTGGCACGCTCGGCGTGGTCTGCACGCCGGCCAGCGGCGGCTCGTACTGGACCTGGGCGCGGCCGTTGCGGTCCGGCACGAAGGTCATCACCACTGAGCGGAAATTCAGCAGCAGGGCGTCGGGCGCCGCGTTGTAGGGCCGCAGCGGTTCGCCGTCGAAGGCGCCGGCGTCCTGCGGTGCGACTTCGAAGGCGCTGCGGTCCAGCACGATGTCGCCCTGCACCTGCCGGATGCCCAGGCCTTGCAGTCGCCGCAGCAGCAGCCAGAGCCGCTCCACCACCAGCTTCGGATCGCCCTGCCCCTGCAGGTAGACGTTGCCCGTGAGGGTGCCCCCCTGCACGGTGCCGTCCACATAGACCGGCGTCGACCAGCTGAAGGCGGGGCCCAGCAGTTCCAGCGCCGCGTAAGTGGTCACCAGCTTGGCCACCGACGCCGGGTTCATGGCAACGCCGGCGCGGTGGCTCAGGCGGGGCGCGGCCTTGCCTTCGGCCTCGATGACCAGCAGGCTCAGCGCGTCGCGCGGCAGCCTGGCCTTGGCCAGCGCCGCCTCGACCTCGGCCGGCAGGCCCTGCGCCGCGGCACAAGTCGTGGCAAGCAGCAGGGCGAGGATGGTGAGGGGACGCAGGGGCAAGACCATGCGGGCAATTATCGGGCCCTCGATAATGGCGGGTTGCGCCCCGATTGCCCGATTTGAAACTGCTTGCCTTCGACACCAGTACCGAGACGATGTCCATTGCCGTGGCCGACGGTGCGCGTCTGTGGCGGCACAGCGGGACGGGCGGGGCGCAGGCATCGTCGACCCTGATCCCCGCGATCCAGGCGCTGCTGGCCGAGGCGGGCCTGGGCCTGCGGCAACTGGACGCGATCGCATTCGGCCATGGACCGGGCTCGTTCACCGGATTGCGGACCGCCTGTTCGGT
>JACMQP010000646.1 GCA_014376915.1 Ramlibacter sp. | reverse complement strand
TTTACGCCGGCGACAACCGGATGACGAAACACCGCAGCGTGCGGCTGGACCTGCCGGTCTCCGATTCCACCCGGGCTCCGGGCGAGGGCGTGGGCTTGCTGGCGCTGGAAGGCGCGATGGACGAACTGGCGCACGCGTTGAAGCTGGACCCGGTCGAATTGCGGTTGCGTAACGAGCCGCGGCTGGACCCCGAAAAGAAAATTCCGTTTTCGACCCGGCAACTGGTCCCGTGCATGCAGGAAGGCGCCCGACGCTTCGGCTGGGACCAGCGCAACCCGCAGCCCGGACAGGTGCGTGACGGCCGCTGGCTGGTGGGCATGGGCATGTCCGCCGCCGCCCGCAGCAACCTCCTGCGGCCGTCGAAGTGCAAAGTCATGCTCAAGGGCGACGGCACGCTGGAGGCGAAGATGTCGATGACCGACATCGGCACCGGCAGCTACACCGTCTTCACGCAGATTGCGGCCGAGATGCTGGGCCTGCCGATCGACAAGGTCAGCATGCTGCTGGGCGACAGCGATTTTCCCGAGACCGCCGGATCGGGCGGCTCGTTCGGCGCGGCCAGCGCCGGCTCGGCTCTGTACGACGCCTGCGAGAAGCTGCGGACCAAGCTGGCGCAGTCGCTGGGCATCGATCCGGCACAAGCCGAGTTCCGCGACGGCAAGGTCACGGGGGGCGGCAAGAGCGCTCCCCTGGCCAGGCTGGCGGGCCTGCGGGGCGTCGAAGCCGAGGGCGAGATCAAGCCGGGCGAGATGGGGAAGAAATATTCGCAGCACGCGTATGGCGCCTTTTTTGCCGAGGTGGCGGTGGACACCGAATCGGGTGAGATCCGCGTGCGCCGCATGCTGGGCGTGTTCGCCGCGGGGCGCATCCTCAATGCCAAGATGGCGCGATCGCAGGCCCTGGGTGGAATGATCTGGGGCGTCGGCTCGGCGTTGCACGAGGATGCGGTGATCGATCCGCGCCACGGCCACTTCGTCAATCACGACCTGGCCGAGTACCACGTGCCTGTGCATGCCGACATCCCGGCGATCGAGGCCTACTTTTTGCCTGAGGTCGACGACAAGGCGAACCCGCTGAAGATCAAGGGCGTGGGCGAGCTCGGCATCAGCGGCGCCGGCGCCGCAGTGGCGAATGCGGTGTTCAATGCCACCGGCGTGCGGATCCGCGACTATCCGCTCACGCTTGACAAGCTGCTCGCAGGCCTGGCCTGAGGCGTCATTTCTTTTCGGACCACAGTTCGCCGCCGGTCGCCCAGTCGCTGCGCTTGATGTCGTAGAGCAGCACGTCGACCGACTCGGGCTTGGTGCCAAGGGTTTCGACAACGGCCTGGGTCAGGGCCTTGACCAGGTTCTTCTTCTGTTCGGGCGTGCGCCCTTCCATGAGTTCGACGCGGATCGTGGGCATGGTTGTTCCTTTGAATGGAAGCGAACGATTCTGCCAGCCCCGGTGACACGGTTGCTAAGATTGATCCAGATGACATTGATAGCAATCCTGATCGCGACTCTGGCCGCCGGCATCGGCAGCGTCTGGCTCGCCGCCGGCCTCATGAGCGTCGGCCTGACGGCGGGAGCGGCTGGCGGCCGCAGCCGGGT
>JACMQP010000140.1 GCA_014376915.1 Ramlibacter sp. | reverse complement strand
CATGGTCAGCGGCGGCGATGCGCTGGTCGAGGTTGTGTTGCCGGCCGGCGCTTCGGCGTCGGCGCTGAAGGTGGATGTCGACGGCCGGGATGTCAGCGGCGCCTTCGCAGTCCGCGCCGACGGCCGGGTGACGGGGCTGGTCACTGGCCTGGCCACCGGCTCGACCGCGAATACGGCGACCACAAGAGCTACGCGATCTGGCGCTTCGGCCGCGGCCTGCTACCGACCGCAGCGCTGACGGTGGAGTCGTTTCTGGCGATGGACAGCTGGCTGATGAACCTCAAGGCCGACACGTCGCCGGCCGCGCCCGAAACCAAGGTGCGCAACGGCCGTCCGGCATCGGCTGCCGAGTTCTGCATGCCGTTGGGAGACAACTCGCAGACGATCCGCATCACCGACCAGTCGGTGTGCGACGCCGATCCTTTTCTGGCACCGCACTCGTCGCCCCGGCAGGTGGCGGGCGGCTCGACGCGCCGCAACTGGGGCGGCTGAAGGCCATGTTCACGACCGGCGTATGCGACTGGACCAGACCCGGCGGCGGCCAGCAGGATGCGCTTGCGCCCCTGACCTTCCGCGGCGCCCCGCCGGCAGATTTTCTACAATCGCAGGTTCGACGCCGCAGCCGCGGCGTTCCACCCCATTGCATTCATGAACATCCTGCGTTTCTCCAATCTGTGTGCCCAGGGCCGAGTGGCCGGCAAGCGCGTCTTCATCCGAGCCGACCTGAACGTGCCGCAGGACGATGCCGGCCGCATCACGGAAGACACCCGCATCCGGGCCTCGATTCCCTGCATCCGGATGGCGCTGGACGCCGGCGCGGCCGTCATGGTCACCTCGCACCTGGGTCGGCCGACCGAGGGCCAGTTGCGGCCCGAGGATTCGCTGGCGCCGGTGGCAACGCGGCTGGCGCAGCTGCTCGGCCGCCCGGTGCCTCTGATGGCGGACTGGGTCGGCGGCGTCCAGGTCCGGCCGGGCGAGCTGGTGTTGCTGGAAAACTGTCGTGGCAATCCGGGCGAGAAGAAGAACAACCCGGAGCTGGCGCGCAAGATGGCGGCGCTGTGCGACATCTTCGTCCACGACGCCTTCGGCAGCGCCCATCGGGCCGAGGCCTCGACCTACGGCATCGCACAGTTCGCCCCCGTGGCCTGCGCTGGGCCGCTCCTGTCGGCGGAGATCGATGCCATCACCAGGGCGCTGGCGAATCCCAGGCGGCCGCTGCTTGCGATCGTCGCCGGCTCCAAGGTCTCGACCAAGCTGTCGATCCTGCAGTCGCTGGCGGCCAAGGTCGACCAACTGATCGTCGGCGGCGGCATCGCCAACACCTTCTTGCTGGCCGCGGGGCTGCCGATCGGCAAGTCGCTGGCGGAACCGGCGCTGCTGGAGGACGCGCGAGCGGTGATCGCCGCCATGAAGGCGCGAGGCGCCGATGTGCCGATTCCGACTGACCTGGTCACCGCCAAGACCTTTGCCGCGGACGCTGCGGCGACCATCAAGCAGGCGGCCGCCGTCGCGGACGACGACCTGATCCTGGACATCGGCCCCGATACTGCGCGGCGCCTGGCCGAGCAGATCAAGGCGGCCGGCACCATCGTCTGGAACGGACCGGTCGGCGTGTTCGAATTCGACGCCTTCGCCAAGGGCACCGAAACCATCGCGCGCGCCATCGCCGCGTCGCCGGCCTTCAGCATTGCCGGCGGCGGCGACACGCTGGCCGCGATCGCCAAATACGGCATCGCAGGCCAGGTGGGCTACATTTCCACCGGTGGCGGCGCTTTCCTCGAAGTGCTGGAAGGCAAGACGTTGCCGGCCTACGAGATCCTGCAGCAGCGCGCGGCGGGCTGAGCAGGCCCGGGAAGGGAAAAGCGCGGTGTTCCGGAACGTTCAGCTGTTGAGGGCCTTGGGTGCGGTGCTGGTG
>JACMQP010000139.1 GCA_014376915.1 Ramlibacter sp. | reverse complement strand
CGCCTAGGGCGTCCGAGAGCACCAGCCCCGCCATACCCCGCTCGGCCACCAGCTCGCCGATCAAGTGCAGGACCTGCTGCTGGATGGTCACGTCCAGGGCGGTGGTCGGCTCGTCCGCAATGAGCAGGTCGGGTCCGCAGGCCAGCGCCATCGCGATCGTGATGCGCTGGCGCTGGCCACCGGAAAACTGGTGCGGATAGGCGTCGATACGGCGCGCGGCGTCCGGGATGCCGACCCGATCCAGCAGCGCGATTGCTTCCTTGCGTGCATCGGCCGCATTCATGCCACGGTGCAGCCGCAACGGCTCCGCCACCTGGCGGCCGATGCTGTGCACCGGGTTGAGCGCCGTCATCGGCTCCTGGAAGATCATGCCGATGCGGTCGCCGCGGATGCGGCACAGCTCGGCATCCTTCCTGCCGACCAGTTCCTGGCCGTCGAAGCGGATGCTGCCGGTGACCTGGGCGTTCTCGGGCAGCAGGCCCATGAGCGACATCGCGGTGATCGACTTGCCGCAGCCCGATTCGCCGATCAGGCCCAGCGTTTCGC
The DNA here is from genome assembly GCA_014376915.1 of Ramlibacter sp. Next base: position 4,720 of record JACMQP010000139.1, on the reverse strand, counting down.
CGCGCTCCAATGAGAAGCTCACGTGACGCACGGCATCGGCTGGTCCGCGCTGCGTTTGCAGGCGGACACTGAGGTCGTTGACTTCGAGCAGCGCCATTATCTTTTTCTCGCCAGGCGCGGATCGAGCAGGTCGCGCAGGCCGTCGCCCAGCAGGTTGAGCCCGAGCACCGCCAGCGCGATGGCGACGCCGGGGAAGACCGCCAGCAAGGGCGCCTGGTAGAGCAGGGTCTGCGCCTCGCTCAGCATTCGGCCCCAGGATGGTTGCGGCGGCTGGGTGCCCAGGCCAAGATACGAGAGCGCAGCCTCTGCCAGGATGGCGATCGCGAAGCGGATGGTCGCCTGCACGATCAGCACCGACAGGATGTTGGGCAGCACGTGCTCCACCGTGATGCTGAAGGTGCCCTTGCCGCAGGCCCTCGCTGCCAGCACGAATTCGCGCGACCAGACGGCATTGGCCGAAGCGCGCGTGATGCGGGCGAAGGTCGGAATGTTGTAGAGGCCGATGGCGATGATGGCGTTGACCATGCCGGCGCCGAACACCGCCGTCAGCATGATCGCCGAGAGGATCGCGGGGAAGGCGAAGCCGAAGTCCGCCAGCCGCATGATCGCTTCCTCGACCCAGCCGCGCTTCGCCGCGGCCAGCAGGCCGAACGCCGTGCCAACCACCAGGCCGATGCTGACGGCGATCACGCCGACCATGATCGAGGCGCGGGCGCCCATCAGCAGCAGCGAAGCGACGTCGCGACCGAACGGATCGGTGCCGAGCCAATGGCTGGCGTTGGGCGGTTGCAGCTTTCCGGGAAAGTTCATCTCGTACGGCGAGTACGGCGTCCAGACCAGGGAGAGGAGGGCGGTTGCGACCAGCAGCAGCGTGAGGACGGCGCCGATGGCGAAACTGCGATTGGCCATCGCCCGGCGCCAGAAGGCCGGAGCAAGTGCGGGGACTGCCGGCACGGCGGGCAGGGTGGCGCTCATATGTCGCTCGCCTTCACCCGCGGATCGATCACCGAATAGAGCACGTCGACCACGAAGTTCACGATCACCACCATGGCCGCCAGCAGCATCACGCAGTTGCGCACCACGATCAGGTCGCGGTTGGAGATCGACTGGAAGATGAGCCGTCCCAGGCCAGGCAGGTAGAACACGCTCTCGACCACGATGGTGCCGGCCAGCAGTTCGGCGAACTGCAGCCCCATCACGGTAACCACCGGGATCAGCGCGTTGCGCAGCACGTGACCCCAGAGCGTGCGCCGCCGCGACGCGCCCTTGGCCCGCGCGGTGCGCACGAAGTCTTCGCGCAGCACTTCCAGCACGGCGGAGCGCGTGATCCGCGCCAGGATGGCCGCTTGCACCACCGCCAATGAGATGGCCGGCAGCAGCAGGGCTTTCAAGCCCTGCAGGACGCCCTCGTTCCAGCCTTCGAAGCCGCCGGCCGAGAACCAGCCCAGCTGCACCGAGAACAGCAGGATCAGCAGGATCGCGAACCAGAAGTTGGGAATCGCGATGCCGACCTGGGTCAACGCCATCAGGCCGACGTCACCGGGCTTGTTGTGGCGAGCGGCCGCGTAGATCCCCGCAACCAGCGCCAGCACAGTGGTGATCGCCATGGCCATCAGGGCCAGCGGCACGGTGAGCGCCAGCCGCTCGAGCACCAGCTCATTGACCGGCGTGCTGTACGCGTAGCTCAGGCCCAGGTCGCCGGTGAGCATGCCGCTGACCCAGTGCCAGTAGCGCTCGATGGGCGGGCGGTCGATGCCCAGCTTGATTGCGAGCGCCTGCACCGCGTCGGGCGAAGCGTCGGGACCCATCAGGATCTGCGCCGCATTGCCCGGCAGGATCTCGAGCACCAGGAAGATGACGATCGAAGCGCCAACTAAAGTCGCGACCAGGGTGATCAGGCGCTTGAACAGGAAAACACTCATCAGGGCGCCGATAATGCCAGAACTGGCTGCGGGAGAATTTCGACATGGCGTTGATGATCACGGACGAATGCATCAACTGCGATGTGTGCGAGCCGGAGTGCCCGAACCAGGCGATCTTCCTGGGTCCCGAGATCTACCAGATCGATGCCACGCGCTGTACCGAATGCGTCGGCCACTTCGACGAACCTCAATGCGTGCAGGTGTGCCCCGTCGCCTGTATCCCGCTCGACCCGGCCCACGCCGAAAGCCGGGAAACACTCTGGCAGAAGTACCACCGCCTGACGGCGCAGGCCAAGGCCGAGACGCTCCCGGCCGCCGTGCCGGTGCCCGTGGACGGGGTCGGTACAGGGTCCTAGGCGGCCTTGGCCTTCGCGGCGGTTTTCTTCGCCTTCTTTTTCTTCAGTGGCGCGTCGCCGGGCCGCTTCGGCGCAATGGCCGTGAACAATTCCGGCTTCTTCAGTTTGGCAGTCGAAACGCTCCGGTCGGCGCTGGCGGCGGGCTGCCCGGGCCGGGCGGCCGCAAGCGTCCCGGATGTTGACGGCACCGCCCTGGCCTCCTGCCGCAACCGCTCCTTCTCCAGCACCTGGGCCGACCTGGCGTCGCGCCGGGTCGCCGCGTCGGCCTCAGTGCGTTGCGTCGCGGTCCGCGGGTCGTCGGCAGGCACCACGATAGCCCCCGGACATGGCGCGTTGCTGTAGCTCTCGCCGCAGCGATAGACGTTCTGGGCCTGCGCCGGCGCCCACAGGGCGAATAGCGCGAGCAGCAAGGCTGCGGCAGGGACTGGCTTGGTCATCACTCTTCCTCCTCGTTGCGTCCAGGTCAGGCGCCCTCCAGCCGCGGCGGCTTGGGACGCGGCGGCTTGCTCGTATGCACGATCAGGGTCGCCTTGTCCATCTCGCCGGCGAGCATCGCGGGGACCGCCTTGAGCGTGCGCCCAATGCATTCTTCCATCGCGATGCGCTGTTCGGGCGCCGGTTTTTCCAGCACCCAGTTGATCACTTCGGCCTTCACGCCGGGGTGACCTATTCCCAGCCGCAGCCGCCAATAATCACCTGTTCCCAGTTGTCCATGGATATCCCGCAGGCCGTTGTGGCCGGCGTGGCTGCCGCCGAACTTGAGCTTCGCCTGGCCCGGCACCACGTCGAGCTCGTCGTGGGCGACCAGGATGTCCTCGGGCTGGATCTTGTAAAAGCGCGCCAGCGCGGCCACTGCCTTGCCCGACAGGTTCATGAAGGTCTGCGGTTCGAGCAGCCAAAGGGTCTGGCCATGGACCGATGTGCGGGCCACTAGGCCGTGGTAGCTGCGCTCCGGCACCAGCGAAATCTTTAGCTCCTGGGCCAGCGCGTTGATCCACCAGAAGCCGGCGTTGTGCCGGGTGGCCTCGTATTCAATGCCCGGGTTGCCCAGGCCGACGAACAGTTTGATCATGATGCTGGCGATTATCGAGGTGCCGGCGCAAACGAAAACGGCCCACCGCGAAGTGGACCATCCAAACGAAAACGGCCCACCGAAGTGGGCCGTGTCGCGAAAGAAGATTACTTCTTGGCGCTCTTGGCTGCCGGAGCCTTGGCTGCCGGAGCAGCCTTGCCCGCCGGAGCGGCCTTGCCGGCTGCGGCGGCCTTGCCGGCCGGAGCGGCCTTGGCATCGCCCTTGGCGTCGCCCTTGCCTTCCGACTTGGCGGCGTCGGCCGCGGGAGCGGCGCCCTCGGCGGCCGGCTCTTCGGACTCGGCCACGGTCACGACGGACACGATCACCGGATTCGGCTTGCCGCGGGTGATTGCCGTCACGCCCTTGGGCAGGTTGATCTCGTTGAGGTGCAGCGACATGCCTTTCTTGAGGCCCGACAGGTCGACTTCAATGAACTCGGGCAGGTCTGCCGGCAGGCAGGAGATGTCGATTTCGGACATCACGTGGTTGACCACGCAATGCTCGAACTTCACGGCCTGCGATTCCTCCGACTTGACGTAGTGCAGCGGCACCTTCATGTGCAGCTTGGTCTTGGCGTCGACGCGCTGGAAGTCGATGTGCTGGACCATCGGCTTGTACGGGTGCATCTGTACGTCGCGCAGCAGGACCTTGGCGGTCTTGTCGCCCATTTCCATGTCCAGGATGGACGAGTGGAAGGCTTCCTTTTTCAGGGCGTGCCACAGAGCGTTGTGATCAAGCTCGATCAGTTTCGGCTCGCCTTCACCACCGTAGACGATGCCCGGCGTCTTGCCGGTATTGCGGAGACGGCGGCTCGCACCCGTGCCCTGCTTTGCGCGCTCAAAAGCGACTAATTTCATATCTGCTCTCCATGAAGAGTCCACCGCGACCAGTGTGACTCCGGTTTGACAAAGGCCGTTGCCGGCCCGCTGGACCCCTTGCGGGGTTTTGGCGATACCTCAAAGAGGTTTCGCTGAAGCTCTCAGAACAGGTTTTCCTGGTCCGAGAACAAACTCATCACCGACTCGCCCTTGGCGATGCGCTGGATCGTCTCGGCGATCAGAGGCGCCACGGTGAGCTGGCGGATTTTCTTGCACGCATGGCCCGCTTCGGACAGGGGGATGGTGTTCGTCACCACCACTTCGTCCAGCGCATCGCCCTGCGTGATGCGGTCGATCGCCGGACCCGAGAAGATCGGGTGCGTGCAATATGCGTAGACCTTCTTGGCGCCGCGCTCCTTGAGCACCTCGGCCGCCTTCACCAACGTGCCCGCCGTGTCGATCATGTCGTCCATGATCACGCAATTGCGGCCGTCGATGTCGCCGATCACGTGCATCACTTCGCTGACGTTGGCTCGCGGCCGGCGCTTGTCG
>JACMQP010000645.1 GCA_014376915.1 Ramlibacter sp. | reverse complement strand
GGGGACGGGAGTCGACATGAGGACTGGGATGTAGCCGTCGACCTTCCCGCGCGTGATGACCGTAATCTTCGTGCCCTTGGGGAAGTGCATGGCGTTGCGCGGCACCGAGCCCTTGTCCACTGCAGTCGGCGGGCCGTTCCCCCTGGGGTTGCGGTAGTTGGCTAGGAAGTCCGCGCACGCGTCGGCGAACAACGTGCTCTCGGCAACTCGGCTGACGTTCTGCTTGTTGTCGATCTTCGTCTCGGTGGCGTTCCCCCACTTCTTGGCTTCGGCCAAGGTGCGGAACGTCTTGCTCTGCGGAGGCAAGTTCGCGCGGTGGATGCGCACCTCGTAGCTCGTGCCGCTCTTGCGTTTGACGGGGCGGATCGATGGCATGGCGACGTCTTTCTGTATGCGTGTGTTTTTCTGTGGGTTTTTTCGATTATTGCCTACAGAATGTCCTTTCGTTCATTGGTGGGAAGCGACTTGCGACCTGGCGCCTTGTAAGCGGTAGGTCGTCAGTTCGATTCCGACAATCGGCACCATTCGCCCGCCAGACGGTCGATTCACGCTCATCGTTACCTTTGGCCGCTTTGGACTTTCAAACGGATTGAGTTAACCTGCCAACCGCGGTCGCATAGGCGGCTCTGGAGCGCAGGCAGCACCTGCCTCAATTTGGCCGCCGCTGCGTTGTTGCTCACGAGGAGGCACCATGCGGTCCCTTCGATCGGGCCGGCCTTGACCGCCGGTCGCAAGGCCTCCGGGATCAGGGACTGGACGGCTTCGAGCCGCGCGCCGGATTCACGCGCAAGCTCGGCCAGCCGGGCCAGGGTCGGAGATTCTTCGGCGGCCTGCAGCAGGGTGACCGGATGGTTGCGTCGGGTGGTCAAAAAAATAGAGAGAGCGAGGGGATCAAGTGCACTTCATTATCACGGACGCCTGGCTGGCGAAGAGTCGCGCGATTCACCTGAGCGGCGCCCGACTCGTGTTGTCGTTGATCGCGCTGTCGCTGGCGCTCATGGTCACGGCCGCCGGCATGTACCACTGGGTGTTTTTGAAAGGCGCGCGCGAGGGCTGGCCCGTCATCGGCGCGCTGGTGCGGCTGGTGGTCAAGGACGAATTCGATCAGCGCGACCGGTTCATGCGCGAGAACCTCGACGCCATGGCGCGCAAGCTTGGCGAGATGCAGGCCAAGATGGTCCAGCTTGAGGCGCTGGGCGAGCGCGTCTCGGGCCTGGCCGGCGTCAACCCGGCCGACATCAAGATGACCCCGGGCCGCGGCGGCGCGCTGGTCTCCGGCCGTTCGCTGACGTTACAGGAGCTGCAGGAGACGCTGGCCGACCTTGACCGGCTTGCGGAGCAGCGGACCGACCTGATGACTGTCATGGAGTCGCGCCTGTTCGACCAGAAAATCCGCAAGATGATGGTGCCGACCCAGCAGCCGGTGGCCAACGGCCACCTCGGCTCCTCGTTCGGGTGGCGTATCGACCCCTTCACCGGCCGCTCGGCCCTGCATACGGGCCTGGACTTCCAGGCCGATCCCGGCACGTCCATCCTGGCCGCGGCCGGCGGCGTGGTGGTTGCCCAGGAAATGCACCCCGCCTACGGCAATATGGTGGAAATCGACCACGGCAACGATCTGATCACCCGCTACGCCCACGCCGCGCGCGTCTGGGTCAAGAAGGGCGACCTGATCAAGCGCGGCCAGAAGGTGGCCGACGTGGGCACCACCGGCCGTTCCACCGGGCCGCACCTGCATTTCGAAGTGCTGGTGCAGGGTGTGCCGCAGGACCCGCAGAAATTCCTGGCCGCCGGCCAGAACCTGGCACGGCCGCAATTGGCCAGGGCCGTGGTTCCGGCCGCGCTGCAAACGGCCAGCCGCAGGTAAAATCAGTGGCTTTGCTGGATCCGCCGCTGCTCTTGCATCGGCCGGCTCCGGCCTTATTTCCATCCTGAATAACAAAGGATTGCGCTGCCTCTGCGGGCCCGGGTGGGCCGGCAGGGCGGTATCGCGTTCATGGCCACCAATCTCCTGACAAAAATTTTCGGCAGCCGCAACGACCGCCTGCTCAAGCAATACCGCAAGACCGTCGAGCGGATCAACGCGCTGGAGGCGGAGTTCGAGAAGCTCGGAGACGCCGAGCTGCGGGCCAAGACCGAGGAGTTCAAGACGCGAGTGGCGGGCGGCGAGTCGCTCGACGACATCCTGCCGGAGGCTTTCGCGGTGGTGCGCGAAGGCTCCAAGCGCGTCATGAAGATGCGTCACTTCGACGTCCAGTTGCTGGGCGGCATGGCGCTGCTCAACGGCAAGATTTCCGAAATGCGCACCGGTGAAGGCAAGACCCTCACCGCCACTCTGCCCGTGTACCTGAATGCGTTGACCGGGCGCGGCGTGCACGTGGTGACAGTCAACGACTACCTCGCGAACCGCGACGCCAAGTGGATGGGCAAGCTGTACACCTTCCTCGGCCTGACGGTGGGGGTGAACCTGCCGAACATGCCGCGCGAGGACAAGCAGGCGGCCTACCGGTCCGACATCACGTACGGCACCAACAACGAGTTCGGCTTCGACTACCTGCGCGACAACATGGTCTACGAGGTGGGCGATCGCGTGCAGCGTGGCCTCAACTACGCCATCGTCGACGAGGTCGACTCGATTCTGATCGACGAGGCCCGCACGCCACTGATCATCAGCGGCCAGGCTGAAGACCACACGGAGATGTACATCGCCATGAACAAGGTGGTGCCGGTCCTGACCAGGCAGGAAGGCGAGGCCGATCCGCGCACCGGCGATGGCATCACCAAGCCCGGCGACTTCACGGTGGACGAGAAGAGCCACCAGGTGTTTCTCACCGAGCAGGGCCACGAGAACGCAGAGCGCATCCTGTTCAACCTCGGGATGATCCCGGAGGGGGCCACGCTGTACGACCCGGCCAACATCGCGCTGATGCACCACCTGTATGCGGCGCTGCGGGCCAACCAGCTCTATTTCCGCGACCAGCATTACGTGGTGCAGCCCGGCGAAGACGGCAACCAGGAAGTGGTGATCGTCGACGAATTCACCGGCCGGCTCATGTCGGGGCGGCGCTGGAGCGACGGCCTGCACCAGGCCGTGGAAGCCAAGGAAGGCGTGCCGATTCAGGCCGAGAACCAGACGCTGGCCTCGATCACGTTCCAGAACTATTTCCGCCTGTACGGCAAGCTCGCCGGCATGACCGGCACAGCCGACACCGAGGCCTACGAGTTCCAGGAAATCTACGGCCTGGAAACGACGGTGATCCCGCCCAACAGGCCGAGCCGGCGCGACGACCAGCTGGACCGGGTCTACAAGACCACCCGCGAGAAATACGAGGCGGCGATCAAGGACATCCGGGAGTGCTACGAGCGCGGACAACCGGTGCTGGTGGGCACTACGTCGATCGAAAACTCGGAAATCATCGATGAGCTGCTGATCAAGGAAAAGCTGCCGCATCAGGTGCTCAACGCCAAGCAGCACGCGCGCGAAGCGGACATCGTGGCGCAGGCCGGCCGGCCGAAGATGATCACCATCGCGACCAACATGGCCGGTCGCGGCACCGACATCGTGCTTGGCGGCAACGTCGAGAAAGCCGTTGAAGCGGTCGAAGCCGACGAAGCCGGCGAGTCGATGGATGCCGTGGCCAAGGCGAAGAAGATCGTCGAATTGCGGGAGCAGTGGACCAAAGACCACGAAATCGTCACTGCGCTGGGCGGTTTGCGAATCATCGCCACCGAGCGCCACGAATCGCGGCGGATCGACAACCAGCTGCGCGGCCGCTCCGGCCGCCAGGGCGACCCGGGTTCGTCGCGCTTCTACCTGAGCCTGGACGATCCGCTGATGCGTATTTTTGCCGGCGACCGCGTCAAGGCGATCATGGAGCGGCTGAAGATGCCCGACGGTGAAGCCATCGAGGCGGGCATCGTGACGCGCAGCATCGAGAGCGCGCAGCGCAAGGTCGAGGCCCGCAATTTCGACGTGCGCAAGCAGCTGCTGGAATACGACGACGTCTCCAACGACCAGCGCAAGGTGATCTACCAGCAGCGCAACGACATCCTTGACGCGGCGGACCTGTCGGCCCAGATCGAGTCGCTGCGCGCGGGCTGCTTCACCGACCTGACGCACCAGTACGTTCCGCCCGAGTCGGTGGAAGAGCAGTGGGACATTCCGGGTCTGGAGAAGGTGCTCGCCGACGAATGGGGTGTGCCGGTCGCGTTGCAGGCGCAGGTTCAGGGCTCCAGTTCCATCACCGACGAAGAAGTGCTCGAGAAAGTCCTGCGCGAGGCCAACCAGGCCTTCGACCTGAAGGTCCAGCAGATCGGTCCGGAAAACTTCACGCAGTTCGAACGCGTCGTGCTGCTGCAGAGCATCGACACGCATTGGCGCGAGCACCTCTCCGCGCTCGATTACTTGCGCCAGGGCATCCATCTGCGCGGCTACGCCCAGAAGCAGCCGAAGCAGGAATACAAGCGCGAGGCCTTCGAACTGTTCGGCCAGCTGCTGGACTCGGTGAAGAACGAAGTCACCAAGCTGCTGATGACCGTCAAGGTCCAGTCCGGCGAGCAGCTGG
>JACMQP010000138.1 GCA_014376915.1 Ramlibacter sp. | reverse complement strand
TTGACCTCCATCGCATAGCGGTCGATCGGGTATTCCATCTTCGCCGGCGCATAGGCATAGAAATGGCCGAAGCCGCCGCCCAGGAAGGGCGCGCTGCCCATCTGCCAGAACAGCCAGGACAGGCATTCGGCCCGCGCCACGCCGCCCTCGGGCAGGAAGGCGCCGAACTTGTCGGCCAGGTGCATCATGATCGCGCCCGACTCGAACACGCGCACCGGCTGTGCACCGCTGCGGTCCATCAGCGCCGGAATCTTGGAGTTGGGATTGACGGCGACGAAGCCGCTGCCGAATTGCGCGCCCTCGCCGATCGGGATCAGCCAGGCGTCGTATTCCGCGCCCGCGTGCCCCAGGGCCAGCAGTTCCTCCAGCATCACCGTGACTTTCACGCCATTGGGCGTGCCCATCGAATACAGCTGGAGCGGATGACGCCCCACGGGCAGTTCCTTGTCGTGCGTGGCGCCGGCGACCGGCCGGTTGATGCTCGCGAACTTGCCGCCGTTGTCCCGGTTCCAGGTCCAGACAGCGGGTGGGGTATAGGCCGGGTGATCGCTCATGCTTGTACCTTTTCTCGGAATGACGGTCATCGTACCGTCACGGCGGCGGGCGCGCTGTCGCCCGGCGCAAGGCGCGCTATGGTGCGCACATGATGTCTGCCGCCGAACTGCTCCCCCTCCCACCCGGCCTCGTCGCGCTCACAGGTGACGAAGGCGCGAGGAAGACCGGCTTGCTGCGCCGCCTTTGCGAGCATCTCGTCGGCCTGGACCAGCGAGCGAATTGCGCCGCCCTGTGGCTCGACCTGTCGCTGCCGGGGCAGGATGGGCACGTTCCCGCTCAGGTCTGGGACGCCTTGCGACAGCGCTGCCCGTTGTGGGACCGGCAGCTGCAGCAGGACCTCACCGAGGCGCTTGGCTTGCAGCCCCATCTTGGCAAGACGCTGTCCATGCTGTCGACCGGCAGCAGGCGGAAGGTCGCGCTGGTGGGATTGCTTGCCAGTGGCGCTGCGGTCACTTGCCTCGACCAGCCGTTCGCCGCCCTGGACGCATCTTCAGTCCGCGTCGTCCGCGAATTTCTCGCCGACGTCGCCGATCACACGACGCGAACATGGGTGGTTGCGGACTATGAGGTGGATCCGCAGTTGCCCTGGCGGCGTCATGTCGCCTTGGGCTGACCGAGGCTCCGATCTCAGCGACCTGGCCGCTGCACGGCGCCAGCGTAGGACGAATCCCCGCGGTCTCCGTCGCCTCGGCTGACAAGCGCTGCTGCAAGTTGTCGGACGCGACGCTGGTTCGTCTGGCACTACGTTGATACGAGGCGCCAAGGCGTCCGAACTCTCTCTTGCTCTCTTTCCAACAATTCCAGGAGTCTCTGCCATGAACAATACCAACCTGTCCCTCACCACCCTGATCGCAGCCGCCACCCTGGCTTTTGGCGGCGTTGCGCTGGCGCAGTCCAACCCCGATCTGGGCAAGGACGCGCCGAGCTCCACGGCTGGCGCCGGCTGCACCGCCACGGCCAACGCGATGCGCGGCGGCAATCTCGGCGCCAGCCCGTCCGGCATTGGGTGCACGACCGCAGGGAGCACCAAGGCCGCCGGGACAGCAGCGGCACCCACCACGACCCAATCCGCCGCCGCCGGCACCAGCAACAGCACCAGCACCACCAACATGGCTGGCTCGTCGTCCATGGGCGACTCAGGCGCCATGGCCAGCAGCGCCCCGACCCGCGTTACCCGGGTCGCACGCGCGGCCCGTGCCGACCGCAACTGATCGACTGCGCGGCTGATCGATCGAGCGGCGGATCCCGGTGAACGGCGTGAACGGCTTCGCTGCCGACTGTTTGCTGCGCGCGCTGCTGGCGTTGAGCGTCGTCGCTGCGTGCGACATCGTGTCAGCGCAGGACCGGGTCGCTCCGTTGCCGCAAGTCACCATCAGTGCGCAGGCCAATCGCGACCCGGTGGAGAAGTCCTACCGGCGGATGGTCCGCGGCATGGAGCTGTTCGAGAGGCGTCACGCGCTGGCGCCGGCGGCGCAGTTGCGCTTCCGACTGCTGCCGCGGCACCGTGACACCGACATGCGCAACATCCGGCTCGACGTGGTCGGCAACACGCTGGAGACGCGCGTGCC
>JACMQP010000137.1 GCA_014376915.1 Ramlibacter sp. | reverse complement strand
GTTCAACCAGGTCCAGGGCGCGCTGCAGACCTGGCTGGTGCAAAGCCTGATTCCCGACGCGATCGCACGGCAGGTCCTGGGCTACCTCACGCAGTTCGCCGGCAAGGCCAGCCGGCTCGGCACTGCCGGCCTGGCGGCGCTGTTCGTGACGGCGTTCGCCCTGATCCTCACCATCGACCGCACCCTCAACAGTATCTGGCGGGTGCGCCGGCCGCGGCCGCTGGCCCAGCGCGTCCTGATCTACTGGGCGGTGATGACGCTCGGCCCGCTGTTGCTGGGCGCCAGCCTGAGCATCTCTTCCTACGTGCTTTCGGGGTCGCGCGGCCTGGTCGGGGCGATGCCGGGCGGCATGCGGATCGGGCTCGACCTGTTCGAATTCCTGCTGCTCTCGGCGGGACTGGCGGCCCTGTACCGCTATGTTCCAAACACCCATGTGCGAACCCGCCATGCCTGGGCTGGTGCCCTGTTCGCGGCCACCGGCATCGTGCTGGCGAAGAAGCTGGTGACGATCTACTTTGGAGTGGTCCCGACCTACTCGATCGTCTATGGCGTGTTCGCGACGCTGCCGATCCTGCTGGTGTGGATCTATGTCGCCTGGGTGGTGATTCTGCTCGGCGCCGTGGTCGCCGCCTACCTGCCCAGCCTGCTCATCGGAGGCGGCCGCGACGGCGGTGGCCCCGGCTGGCAGTTCCAGCTTGCCCTCGAGGTGCTACAGCAACTGAACGTAGCGCGGGCGGGCGTGCGCCGCGGCCTGAGCCTGTCCGAACTGGCGCAGCAGTTGCGCCTCGATCCGTTGCAGCTGGAGCCAGTGCTCGAGACACTGGTCAGCCTGGACTGGGTCGGGCGCATCAACGAATTCGAGGACGAGGAGCGCACCCGCTACCTGCTGCTGGCCGACCCAGAATCGACTGCGCTGGAACCGTTGCTGCGGAATCTGTTGCTGACCGAAAGCGCGGCGACCGCGGCGCTCTGGAAAACCAGCCGGCTGTCGGCCATATCGCTGCAGGACGTGGTGGCCGAGAGTTCCTAAAGCGGGATCCGGCCGGTCCAGATGTCCTTGTACATCATCCAGTCGCCCATGAAGCTGTAGAGCGGGCGCTTGAAGCTGGCCGGCCTGTTCTTTTCGAACCCGAAGTGGCCGATCCAGGCAAAACCGTAGCCCACCAACAGGCCGGCCAACAGCCACAAAGGGTTGCGGCTGGCGGCCAGCATGGCCAGGCACACCAGCGACAGCGTCGAACCGGCGAAGTGCAACCGTCGGCAGGTGCGGTTGCTGTGCTCGCTCAGGTAGAACGGATAAAACTGCGCAAAGCTGTGGAAAGCGCTGGGATCGCTCGTGGTGGCGCCTGTGCCGTTCATGGTTTGTCTCCTGGTGGCGCTGACACTTTACGCCAGGCTGAACTGCTCGCTGCAGGGAGCCGCGAAAAGCGCACTCATGGGAGCAGGAAGTCGACCAGCGCTGCGAGCACGGCGTCGGGCGCCTCTGCCATCATCTGGTGCCCCGCCTCGACCGTCACCACCTTGGCTTCCGGCGCCTTCGCGATCAGCGCCTGCGCCATCTTTGGCAGCGTCATCGAGTCGTTGCGGCCCAGGATAAAGAGCACCGCGCAACGGACCTTCTCCATCGCCGCTTCGCCGCCGCGGTAGTCGTCGCAGGCCTTGAAGCCGCGGTAAAAGACATTGACGGCGGTGTTGCTGGCAAGCACGCGTCGCATCAGCGCCTTCGATCCACCATACAGCCAGGTGCCGGGACCGAACGCGGAAGGCGGCGGCGCCAGCATCGAGTGCGAGAAGACGTTGACCATGTCGATCGCCTTCATCGGCTGGTTCAGCGCTGTGTCCAGCAACGCCGGCGACACCTTCATCGGACAAGCCGTGCCGACCAGCGCGAGGTGACTCACGCGTTCCGGCGCGGTCGCCGCCGCTTCGAGCGCCATCAACGAGCCGAAGCTGTGGCCGACCAGCGCCGCCTGCTGCACGCCCGCGGCATCGAGCAGGGCGATCACAAACGCGGCGGCTTCCTCGACCGACTGCGGCGCGGCGCCGGCGCTCCGACAGTGCCCGGGCAGGTCGGGCGCCAGCACGTTCCAGCCGTGGTGGGCGAAATAGCGGGTCTGCAGGCCCCACACGCTGTGGTCGTTCAGGACGCCGTGCAGGAACACTGCCGTCGGCTTGGCCGCATCGAAGGGTTTGCCGCCGGTGTAGCAGAAAGTCTCATGGCCGTTGACTGGCAACTTCATGCTGCCTTCTCCGCTGCTTTGAGAGCGCGCTTGAGGTCGTCGATCAGGTCGTCCGCGTCTTCGAGGCCGATCGACAGGCGGATTGTTCCCTGCGTGATCCCGGCATTGGCCAGCGCCTCGTCGCTCATCCGGAAATGGGTGGTGCTGGCCGGGTGGATGACCAGCGAGCGGCAGTCGCCCACGTTGGCCAGGTGGCTGAACACCTTGAGCGTATCGATGAACTTTTTGCCCTGCTCGCGGCTGCCCTTCATGTCGAAGCTGAAGACCGAGCCGGCGCCCCTGGGCAGCAGCTTCTGCGCCAGAGCATGGCTGGGATGCGACTCCAGCATCGGATGGCCGACCCGCGACACGAACGGGTGACTCACCAGGAATTCCACGATCCTGCGGGTGTTGCTCATGTGCCGCTCCATCCGCAGCGACAGCGTCTCGATGCCCTGCAGGATCAGCCAGGCAGTGTGCGGGCTCATGCTGGCGCCGAAATCGCGCAGGCCTTCGCGCCGGGCCCGCAGCAGGAAGGCGCCGACGGTCGACTCCTCGGTGAAGACCATGTTGTGGAAGCCCTCGTACGGCTGCGTCAGCTCGGTGAACCGGCCGTTCGCCGCAGGGCCGTCCCAGTCGAAGCTACCGCCGTCCACCACCACGCCGCCGATCACGGTGCCATGGCCGGACAGGAATTTCGTCGCCGAGTGGTAGACCAGGTCGGCGCCGAGCTCCAGCGGTTTCATCAGGTAAGGCGAGGTGAGAGTCGAATCCACAAGCAACGGCACTCCGGCCTCATGCGCGATCTGGCTCACCACCGGGATGTCGAGCACGTCGAGGCCGGGATTGCCGACCGTCTCCCCGAACAGCAGCTTCGTGTTGGGTCGGACCGCGGCGCGCCAGCCATCGATGTCTCCCGGCTTGACGAAGGTGGTCTCGATGCCGAAGCGGCGCATGGTGTAGTGCAACAGGTTCTGCGAGCCGCCGTACAAGGCTGTCGAGGCAACGATGTGCGAGCCCGCGCCCATCAACGTCGCGATCGACAGGTGCAGTGCCGCCTGGCCGCTGGCCGTGGTGATCGCGCCGATTCCGCCTTCCAGCGCTGCCACCCGCTGCTCGAGCACGGCGTTGGTGGGATTGCTGATGCGGGAATAAACGTGGCCGGAACGCTCCAGGTTGAACAGCGCGGCCGCGTGGTCGCTGGATTCGAAAACGAACGATGTCGTGAGGTGGATCGGCACCGCCCGGGCGCCGGTGGCGGGGTCGGGCGCCGCACCGGCATGCAGCGCCAGCGTGTCGAAACCGGGATCCGAATAACCGGGCATGGAGACTCCTCGGGGCGGGCCCCGCGCGTTGTGACGCTGGTGATTGTGGGCTATATTCGTTTGGCGGTGCCCCACCCGGGCGCCAGGGAGAATCCCCATGAAAGTCAGCGACATCCTGCGCGTCAAGGGCAACACCCTGTACACCGTCACGCCCGACGAACCGCTCGCGCGGGCCATCGACGCGATGGCGGAGAAGGACATCGGTTCGCTGGTGGTCATGGAGCATGGCGACCTGGTGGGCATGCTCACCTTCCGCGAAGTAATCCTGTGCATCGTCAAGAACGGCGGCGCCGTCGGCGCTACGCTGGTGCGCTCGGCCATGGACGACCATCCGCTGACCTGCACCTCCGAGACCGACCTGGACGAAGTGCGCCGCATGATGCTGGACCGTCACGCGCGCTACATGCCGGTGATGGAGAGCCGCATGCTGATGGGCGTCATCAGTTTCTACGACGTCGCCAGGGCGGTGGTGGACAGCCAGAACTTCGAGAACAAGATGCTGAAGGCGTACATCCGCGACTGGCCCGGCGGCGAGGAAGAGGCGCCGCGCGCCTGAAAGGGCGATCAGCCGAATGGCCCGAAAGGCCCGGATGG
>JACMQP010000644.1 GCA_014376915.1 Ramlibacter sp. | reverse complement strand
CTACGGTGTGCGCGAATTCGGCATGGCCGCAATCATGAACGGCATCGCGCTGCACGGCGGCTACATTCCGTACGGCGGCCCCTTCCTGACATTCAGCGACTACAGCCGCAACGCGAACCGCATGGCGGCGCTGATGAAGCGGCGCGTGGTGCACGTGTTCACCCATGACTCGATCGGCCTGGGCGAGGATGGTCCCACGCACCAGTCGATCGAGCACGCCGCCAGCCTGCGCCTGATCCCGAACCTGGACGTCTGGCGTCCCTGCGACACCGCCGAGACGGCGGTGGCCTGGGCCGTCGCGCTGCAAAACGTGAACCGCCCGACGGCGCTGTTGCTGTCACGGCAAAACCTGCCGTACGCGCCGAAGGCCGGCCTCGAAGACATCAGCAAGGGCGCCTATGTGCTGGCCGAGCCGGGCGAGGTGGGCGTCAACAAGAAGCCGCAGGCCGTCATCATCGCCACCGGCTCGGAAGTGCAGCTGGCGCTCAAGGCCCAGGAGCAGTTGGCGCAGCAGAACATCGCCGTGCGCGTCGTGTCCATGCCCAGCACCACCGCCTTCGACCGCCAGAGCGCGGCCTACAAGGTGTCGGTGCTGCCGGCCGGCATTCCGCGCATCGCGGTGGAGATGGGCGTGACCCACGGCTGGTGGAAATACGGCTGCGCCGCGGTGGTCGGAATCGACACGTATGGGGAGTCGGCCCCCGCCAACGTGCTGTTCAAGCACTTCGGGTTTACGCCTGAGAACGTCGCGGACACCGTGCGCAAGGTTCTGTCCTAATTCATCATCCTCAGGAGTCTTTCACATGACCATCAAGATTGGCATCAACGGTTTCGGACGCATCGGGCGCAACGTGCTGCGCTCGGCAGTGCAGAATTTCAGCGACATCGAAGTCGTCGCCATCAACGACCTGCTCGAGCCCGACTACCTGGCCTACATGCTGCAGTACGACAGCGTGCACGGCCGCTTCCAGGGCGAGATCAAGGTCGAAGGCAATACGCTGGTCGTCAACGGCAAGAAGATCCGCCTGACCCAGGAGCGCGACCCGGCCAACCTGAAGTGGAACGAAGTCGGCGCCGACGTGGTGATCGAATCCACCGGCCTGTTCCTGGACCAGGCCGGCGCCGGGAAGCACCTGGCGGCCGGCGCGAAGAAGGTGATCATCTCCGCCCCGAGCAAGGACGACACGCCGATGTTCGTGTTCGGCGTCAACCACAAGAGCTACAAGGGTGAGGCCGTCATCTCCAACGCCTCGTGCACCACCAACTGCCTGGCGCCGATCGCCAAGGTGCTGAACGACAAGTGGGGCATCAAGCGCGGCCTGATGACCACCGTGCACGCCGCCACCGCCACGCAGAAGACCGTGGACGGACCGAGCAACAAAGACTGGCGCGGCGGCCGCGGCATCCTGGAGAACATCATCCCGTCCTCCACCGGCGCGGCCAAAGCCGTCGGCGTGGTGATCCCCGAGCTGAACAAGAAGCTGACCGGCATGAGCTTCCGCGTCCCCACTTCCGACGTCTCGGTGGTCGACCTGACCTGCGAGCTGAACCAGGAAGCGACGATGAAGGAAATCTGCGCCGAAATGAAGGCGCAGAGCGAAGGCGCGCTCAAGGGCATCCTCGGCTATACCGAAGACAAAGTGGTCGCCACCGACTTCCGCGGCGACGCCCGGACCTCGATCTTCGACGCCGATGCATCCATTGCGCTGGACAGCACCTTCGTCAAACTGGTGTCCTGGTACGACAACGAGTGGGGCTATTCCAACAAGTGCCTGGAGATGGTCCGGGTCGTTTCGAAGTGACAGTGGTGTAGAACTGTCATCCCGGCCTTGAGCCGGGATGACACTTACGCAGGCTTGTCGCCCTGCAGCGTGATCCGGTGCATCACGCGCCGGAAGCCGTGGTAGTCGTTGACCGGGTTGTGCTGGACGCAGCGGTTGTCCCAGAACGCGATCGCGTTCGGCTCCCAGACGAAGCGGCAGGTGAACTCGGGCTTGACCTGGTGCTCGAAGAGAAAGCGCAGCAGCGGCGCGCTCTCCTCGTCGGTGATGCCGAGGATCCCAGCCGTGTGGGCGACATTGACGTACAACGCCTTGCGCCCGGTTTCCGGATGGGTCCGCACCACCGGGTGTTCGGCGCGGTATTCCTTCGGCGCCTCCTGCTTGCCGCCTTCCTTGATGCGGTCCTCGCGCGTCTTGCTGACGTCGGCCTTGGCCGAGCTGCTGATGCCGACCAGGTTCTGCAGCAGGCCCTTCATGGTG
>JACMQP010000643.1 GCA_014376915.1 Ramlibacter sp. | reverse complement strand
CCCAGGTCCTGGATCGCGGCCAGGTCGATCTCGACGATCTGCGCCCCGGCAGCGCGCAGCGCCTGCAGGCTGCGCTCGAACGCGCGCGCCACCGTCGAATCCAGGCCGTCGAGCATCAGCGTCTTCGCCAACGCCAACCGGTAGCCCGACAGCGGCGTATTGCTGCGTGTAACGGTTCGATCGGCCAGAACTTCATGGGCGGTGATCGCGTCGCGCACCGAGCGAGTCATGGCGCAGACCGTGTCGAGGGTGCCGGACAGGGGCAGGGCGCCGGCCAGCGGTACCAGCCGGGCGGTGCACTTGAAGCCGACGATGCCGTTCAGCGCCGCGGGAATGCGGATCGAGCCGCCGGTGTCCGAGCCCAGGCCGATGAACGCGGCGCCGGTCGCAACCGACACTGCGGCGCCTGAGGAGGAGCCGCCCGGAATGCGTGCCGCCTGGCGGTCGGCCGGATTGACTGGCGTGGCGTGGTGGGGATTGACGCCCACGCCGGAGAAGGCGAACTCCGTCATGTTGGTGCGGCCCAGCACCACGCCACCGGCAGCGCGCAGCCGCGCCACCGCGGGACTATCCTGAGCCGCCGGTTCCGCGGCAGACAAGACGGCGGAGCCGGCCGAGGTGATCTCTCCGGCACAGTCGAACAGGTCTTTCACCGACACGGCCAGGCCGGCCAGCGGGCGGCCGGCCTGTGCCGGCCTGGCGGCCTCGGCCCGCGCGGCTTCGAACCGGGTTTGCAGGAACACGTGCCGGCAGGCAGGCGAGACGGCGATGGCGATCGCCTTTTCGAGTTCGGCCGGGGCCGTCGTCTGCCCGGCGCGCAGGTGCTCGCGAGTGGTGTGGAGGTCGGGGAGCATGGGTCGGGCGGCCTGTTCTGTCTGATACAATCTGCGGGTTTTTCTGGTAGTGCGAGCTGCTGGCGAAACAGGCTCCGCGAATTCGTCGCGAAGCCATCCGCAAACCGGCCCACCAAGGTGTTGCCTTCGCTTCACGGCGAAAGCAATTTCGGGCTGGATTTTAGACCCAACCTTCGGAGTTAATCCCTATGTCAGTATCCATGCGCGAAATGCTGGAAGCAGGTGTCCATTTCGGCCACCAGACCCGCTTCTGGAACCCCAAGATGTCGCCGTTCATCTTCGGCCACCGCAACAAGATCCACATCATCAACCTGGAAAAATCGTTGCCGATGTTCCAGGACGCGCTGAAGTTCGTCAAGCAGCTCAGCGCCAACCGCGGCACCATCCTGATGGTCGGCACCAAGCGCCAGGCCCGCGACACCATCTCCTCCGAAGCCAAGCGCGCCGGCGTTCCTTACGTCGACCAGCGCTGGCTCGGCGGCATGTTGACCAACTTCAAGACCGTCAAGACCTCGATCAAGCGCTTGAAGGACATGAAGGCGCAGCAGGAAGGCGGCCTGGAAGCGATGAGCAAGAAGGAGCAGCTGATGTTCGCCCGCGAGATGGAAAAGCTCGAGAAGGACATCGGCGGCATCCAGGACATGGCCACGCTGCCGGACGCGATCTTCGTGATCGACGTCGGCTTCCACAAGATCGCCGTGTCCGAAGCCAAGAAGCTGGGCATCCCGCTGGTCGGCGTGGTGGACTCCAACCACTCGCCCGAAGGCATCGACTACGTGATCCCGGGCAACGATGACTCATCCAAGGCCGTCACGCTGTACGCCCGCGGCATCGCCGACGCCATCATCGAAGGTCGCGCCAATGCGCAGAACGACGTGGTCAAGGCGGTCAAGGAAGGCGGCGACGAGTTCGTCGAAGTCAACGAAGGCGCCGCGGCCTGAGCATTCGGCCGAAGCCAAAAAGGGGGCTCTGGTGGCCCCTTTTTTTCTAGTGAATTGAACTGAACGATACGAGGACAATATGGCTGCAATCACTGCAAGCATGGTCGCTGAACTGCGCGCCAAGACCGACGCGCCGATGATGGAATGCAAGAAGGCCCTGACCGAGGCCGACGGCAATTTCGAGAAGGCCGAAGAGCTGCTGCGCATCAAGCTCGGCAACAAGGCAGGCAAGGCCGCGTCGCGCATCACTGCGGAAGGCGTCGTCACCTCGTTCATCGACGGCAAGGGACCGGAGACCGTCGGCGCGCTGCTGGAAACCAACTGCGAAACCGATTTCGTCACCAAGAACGACAGTTTCCTGGCAATGTGTCAGGCTGCCGCCGAGCTGGTTGCCAGGAACAATCCGGCCGACGTCGCTGCGCTGGGCGCCCTGCCGTACAGCCAGGACAGCTTCGGTCCCACGCTCGAAGACGTGCGCAGGGGCCTGATCGGCAAGATCGGCGAGAACATGACGT
>JACMQP010000136.1 GCA_014376915.1 Ramlibacter sp. | reverse complement strand
GCGCCGGCTCGAAGAAGCGGCCGTTGCCTTCGTTGACGATCACCGAGCCGACATAGTCCCGGTTGCCCACGTTGTCGACCCGCAAGAATTCGCGCAGCGACCAGCGGCCAGTCTTTTGCGCCAGCGATACGCGCAGGTTCAACACGCTGGAGCCGGATGCGGCGTCGGTGTTGCTGTCGTCGACATAGATCTTGCCGACGCGCCGCCATTCCACTGCCGTCTCCAGGCCCCAGGGCCGGTGCGCCCACGCCAGCTCCGCGAACAGGCTGGTGCGCGGAATGCCGGGAATGCGGTTGCCGGCGGCGATCCGCGTGGTGGGCGTTGCGCACGGCGCGGCGGTACAGGTCAGGAAGCTGTCGCGGTACACGGCATCGAGATAACTGGCCGAGGCGTAGGCCGACCAGCCGCCCTGCCAGCGACCGCTGAGCACCGCTTCCACGCCGTCGCGGCTGGTGCTGCCGACATTCTGGAACACGCTGCGGCCGCCAGTGTTGGCCAGCACCGCAATCTCGTCTTTGGTGCGCGCGCGGAAATACGCCGCGTTCAGTGCCCAGTCCTCGCCGAACTGGGTCTTGACGCCCAGTTCCCATTGCCGGCTGCTGGCGCTTTGCAAATTGAAGTTCAGGCCGGTGGCGCCGCTGGGCCGGTACGCCAGTTCGTTGAGCGTGGGCGTTTCAAAACCCTTGCCGAGCGACGCATAGAGATTGACCGAATCCGTTGCACGAAAAACCACGCCCAGCACCGGTGACGTTGCGCTGTAGCTGACCGAACCGCTGTCGTCCGGATTGCCGGCCACGATGTAGTGGTCGCTGGAATCGAACTTCACGCGCGAGTGCCGCAGGCCCGCCGAGACCCGCCAGCGCAGAGACGGGCTCCATTCGGCCTGGGCGTACTGGTCGGTGCTCTGCACATCGTTCGACTCGTCGCGCCGCAAGGCGCCCTGCACGCCCAGCGTGCTGCCGACGAAATTCTGGAAGCCGCGCCGCGCTTCCTTCAGCCGCTCGGCGGAGAGGCCCGCTGTCAGCGTCAGCGGCTGGTCCAGCAGGCGGGCCTTGTGGATCCAGCGCGCGTCGATTCCCGAGTAATCGCGTGACAGGTCGATCAGGCCGCCGGGCTGGGTCGGCGGCTGCTGCGTCGCCACCGGGATCGCCTGGAACTGCTGGGTCGCCCGTTCGCCCAAATACGCCGTCACCTGCAGCGCGTTACCGGCGTCGAAGCGGTGATCCAGCACCACGCCGGCCTGGGTCTGGTCGACCGACTTGCGGGTGTTGAAGGTCAACGCCACCGGCGTGGCCTGTCGGGGATTCACCGTCAATTCCTTGCGCGTCAGGCCCAGCGGATCCTGCACGTCCGGCATGCGAACGCTGTTGAGGACGAAGGTCCAGCGCGTGTCGACGTTCAGCGTGTACTTCACCTTGCCGTTGAAGCCGGTGCGCTCGGCCGCGCTGTGGTCGCGGCTGCCGTCGGTCTCGAAGCGCGAGCCGCTCAAGTTGTACTGCAGCGCGTTCTGCTGGCCGCTCAATTTGAGGCCGGTGCGTTTGACGCCGTCGCTGCCGAACGCCGTGGAGACCTCGGCAATCGTTTCCGGCCCGCCGTCGGCCGTGAACATGCTGATCACGCCGCCGGACGAATTGCCATAGAGCGCCGAAAACGGCCCGCGCAGCACCTCGATGCGCGACGCCGACGCCAGGTCGAAGTGCGAGACCTGGCCCTGTCCGTCGGGCCCGGTGGCGGGAATGCCGTCCACGTACAGGCGCAGCCCGCGCACGCCGAAGGTGGAACGTGCGCCGAAGCCCCGCGAGGAGATCTGGATGTCCTGCGCGTAGTTCTGCCGGTTCAGCGCCACCACGCCCGGCACCCGCGCCAGCGCTTCCGACAGGTTGACCTGCGGCCCACCGTTGCGGATGGTCGCTGCGTCGATCACGTCGACCGAAGCGGGCGTGTCGAAGGCGCGCTGTTCGACGCCGCGGGTGACGCTGATCACCACTGGGCTCAGGAGCCCCTCGCGCACCGGCACGTCGGTCTGCGCCAGCAACGACGCCGGCAACAGGATCGACAGGCCGAGCACGGCACGCACGTCGGACGAAGGGTCGAACATCTGGAAACCACGCATGGAGAGTTCCTGCAAAAGGATGAATAAACGGCTGGCTGGCAGCGACGGCTTTCGGGCCCCGGGGCCCAGCGAGTGTCCGGCCGAATCAGCTTTCGAGCAACTTCGCGACGGCCAGGTGATTGCCCTCGCGCGCCATGTCCGCGGCGGTCTTGCCGCGCGCATCCTTGTCCTTGCGCTCGGCGCCCTGGTCGAGTAGCAGGCGCACCGTGGACTCCTGGCCGTAGGCGGCAGCCCACATCAGGAGCGTCAGGTCATTCTCCAGCCGCGCATTGACCTGGACGCCGGCCTTGACCAGTTCCGAAATGCAGGCCCGGCACCCGCTCGCCGCCGCATACGTGGCGGCATTTTTCCTGACGCGGTCCAGCGGGGCGGTCTGCGCGCCGGCAGCGAGTAGCGCACGGAAGATGCCCTCGTTTGCCGCCAGCCCCGCGCCCATCAGAGGAGTGACCCCGGCGACATTGGCGAGATTGACGTCGGCGCCTGCCTTGGGCAAGGCCGCCACCATGTCGACGTTGCCTTTCGCCGCCGCCAGGTTCAACGGCGAATCGCCGTTGCGGTCGCGGGAGTTGACGCTGGCGCCCTGCTCCAGCAGCGCCTGCACCCTGGGCACCAGACCGGTCCGCGCCGCCATCACCAGCTGGCCATTCACGTTGATCTGGTCCGCTCCTTTTTGGGCGGATGCCGGCATGGCGATGGCCCCCAGCAGGAGGAGGGCGACCCAAGGACTTGTTTGCTTCATGTTTTCTGTCTCAAAAAGAGAAAATCTGGGGTCTTGCGAGCGCGGTGCGGGTTTACCAGATGCATCACCGCTTGCATCTGTAACGTTAACTCGAAATACTGCATTCTGCCCGACAGCGACGCAAAAGACGCTCACGGAAATCGGGCAGAGGGAAAGCCGAGAAAACACTTCCAGGAGAAGACAATGAATCTGTTCCAGAACCCGCGGCTGGTCGCCGTGACGGCGTTGTGCGCGCTGGCATGCGTCGCCGGCGCCGAAGAAATCCAGGGCCAGAAGGGACGAAATTCCGGCCCCAAGGAAATCGTCACCGCACCCAATGTCACGCAGGCCCAGCTCAATGACGCCGACCGGCAGTCCAAGGACTGGCTGCACACCAACGGCGGCTACGCCCAGCAGCGTTTCTATCCCGGCACCCAGATCAACGCCGGCAACGTCAAGAACCTGCGGCCGGAATTCATGTTCCAGACCGAAGTGCGCGAGTCGATGGAGACGGCGCCGATCGTGGTCGACGGCATCATGTACATGACCACCTCGTTCAACCACGTGTATGCGCTGGATGCCGTGACGGGCCGGGAGTTCTGGCACTACAAGCACAAGATGGGGGCAATCACCACCTTCTGCTGCGGCCCCAACAATCGCGGCGTCGCCATCGAAGGCGGCAAGCTGTTCATGGGAACCCTGGATGCGAAGCTGGTGGCGCTGGACGCCAAGAGCGGCAAACTGCTGTGGGAAACGGAGATCGCCGATCCGGAAAAAGGTTACAGCGAAACCATGGCACCCACGGTTGCCGACGGCAAGGTGCTGATCGGCACCAACGGCGGCGAATACGGCATTCGCGGCTTCGTCAAGGCCTTCGATTCAGCGTCCGGCAAGCTGCTCTGGACCTTCTACACCATCCCCGAAAAAGGACATGAAGGCGTCTGGGCCGTGAACGACGCGACCGGCCGCGACATGCACCGTGACATCGCCGCCGAAAAGGCTGCGCTGGCGCGCGACAGCTCGTTCTACCAGACGCTGGGTGGCGGCGTGTGGATGAACCCCGCGGTCGACCTGAAGACGCGCACCATCTTCTTCGTGGCCGGCAATCCTTCGCCCGACCTTTATGGCGCCGAGCGCCCGGGCGACAACCTGTATACGAATTCGCTGGTCGCGGTCAACCTGGACACGGGCGCCTACAAGTGGCATTCGCAGTACATCGCCCACGACGTGTGGGACCTCGATGCGGTCAGCCCCCCGATCCTGATGGACGTCAAGGACAGCTCCGGCCGGATGGTGCCCGCCGTCATGCACGGCGGCAAGACCGGCCACATCTATATCCACAACCGCGAAGACGGCAAGCTGATCCGCTTCTCCGAAGCGATGATCCCGCAGGAGAACATGTGGGTGCTGCCCACCGCCACCGGCGCACGCATGCTGCCCGGCGCCAACGGCGGAGTGGAATGGTCGCCGATGGCCGTCCATCCCAAGCACCGCCTGGCCTACGCGCTGAACCTGCACCAGCCGATGACCTACCACGTCGAAGCCGCCAAGTACCCCGGCGGCAAGCTCTGGCTGGGCGGCGCGTTCAAGGTGATCGAAGGCGAAGGCCAGTGGGGCCGGCTGGCGGCAGTCAATGTGGATACCGGCAAGATCGCCTGGAAGTTCGACACCGAGCAGCCCCTGATCGGCGGCGCGCTCGCCACGGGCGGCGACCTGGTGTTCTACGGCGAGGGCAACGGCCTGTTCCGGGCGCTGCATGCAAAGACCGGCAAGCTGCTGTGGGAATTCAACTGCGGCGCAGGCGCCAACGCGATGCCGGTGTCTTATACCGTCAAGAGCAAGCAATACGTCGCGATGGGCTGCGGCGGCAACACCCAGCTGGACTTCAAGCGTGGTAACACCATGATGGTGTTCGCGTTGCCAAGCTGACCAGAGTCGACGCGTGGCCGCGGGCCAACGTCATCAATCGGTCGCCTCGCGGGGCGACCTTTTTTTTTAGGGACAGGACAAGATGTTGCAGTTCAGATCGATTTACCGGGCGGCGCTGGTGGCCGCCCTGACGTTGGCGGCGACACTGCCCGCCGCAGCACAGGACATCGAAGCCGGCCGTGCCAAGGCGCAGGCGTGCGCCGCCTGCCACGGTGCGGACGGCAACTCGGTTGCCCCCACCTTCCCCAGCCTCGCGGGCCAGACCTGGCGCTACCTTTACGTCCAGCTGAAAGACTACAAGGAAGGTCGGCGCAACAATCCGATCATGTCGCCGATGGCCATGTCGCTCACGCGCCAGGAGATGATCGACATCGCCAACTTCTTTGCGGCGCAGACGCTCAAACCGTCCGCCTTCAAGGCCGATGAAGCGAAGGTCAAACTGGGCAAGGCCAAAGCCGACGAAAACCTCTGTGTGATGTGTCACCTGGGCGGGTTTGCCGGCCAGAACGAGATTCCGCGCGTGGCCGGCCAGCAATACGACTACATCGTGCAGCAGCTGAGCGCCTTCAAGGCGCGCAGCCGGACCAACGACGCGGGCAACATGACCAGCGTGTCCCAGTCGCTGAGCGAGACCGACATCGAGAACCTGGCCCACTACCTGACCAGCCTGCGCTGACCCGCGCCGCCTACCCTCGGGCCGGGCCCGGGCGGCGGGCCATGCCGCGTTGCGGGTCGTAGCCCCACAGCGCGACCAGGAAAAACGCCACGGCGCAGCCGACCGTGACTAGCAGGTGCATCGGCTGCAGCTGGCCATACAGCGAAAACCGAATGGCCTCGACCGCATGGGTGAACGGGTTGTAGCTGGCCAGCAGATGAATCACTCGGGCTCCCGATTCCTCGAGTTTCCACAGCGGGTACAGCGCCGTGCTGATGAAGAACATCGGGAAGATGACGAAGTTCATGGTGCCGGCGAAGTTCTCCAGCTGCTGCACATACACGGACAACACCAGGCCCAGGGCAGCCAGCATCAGCGCCGCGAGCAGGAACACCGGCAGCGCCAGCAGCACATGGGACGGCGCCAGGTCGATCCCGAATAGCAGGCTCACGGCCAGGAAAGCCAGCATCTGCAGGAACGACAGCAATGCGCCGGCGGCCAGCTTGCTGGCCAGGATCCAGGCCCGCGGCAGCGGCGCCGTCAGCAGCAGGCGCATCACGCCCATCTCGCGGTCATAGACCATGGCCAGCGAGCTCTGCATGCCGTTGAACAGGGCGACCATGCCGAGCAGCCCGGGCAGGATGTAGACCTTGTATTCGATGTAGGTCTCGTACGGCGGCGCGATCGCCACGCCGAACACGTTCTGGAAGCCGGCGGCGAACACCAGCAGCCACAGCAACGGACGCACCAGCGCCGAGAACAGGCGGCCGGGCTGGCTGGCGAAATGGCGGGTCTCGCGGCCGACCACCGCCAGCATCGCCTGCAACGCGTGGCGCGTCTTCATGGCGATTTGCATCCCGTGTCCGGCTGGTCGTAGCCGAGCGTGTCGAGCGTACTGCGCGGATGCAGGAAGCCTTCGACCGGAGCGATTTCCACCACGCCGTTGCCATGCGCCAGCAGCAGCGGCTGGCGCAGCTGGCCGTCCCAGGCGCGGAACGTCAGTCGCTGGCCCTTGTAGCCATCCACCGCCAGCTCGCCCTGCCGCAGCGCCTTGAGCTGCTGCGGCAGGCCGGTGCCGCCAGCCGCTGCTTCCGCCACCACCCGCGCCGCCAGCCACGCGGACCAGTCGTAGCTGCCCATCGCCCGTCCGGCACGCTTGGCAAAACGGCGGTTCAGTTGCGGCGCCCCATTGCGCTCGTACCAGGTGCTCCAGGCCTGGGCGGTGAGGCCGCTGCTGCCGACCACCGGGCGCGGCAGCATCACGCGGTAGGGCAGGTCGCGCGCGAATTCGCCGTTGGCGTCCAGCACTGCGACCACGTCGTAATCGGCATTGGCCGTGAGCAGGCGGACGTTGCCCGCGTCGCGCTCGCGCGGATCGGCCGACAGCTTGAACGCGCGCTGCGCCACCGGCTTCAGGCCGAAGCGCTTCGCGCTGCGCAGAAAGGCAGCCAGCAGCAGTTCGTCGTCGCGCGAGCCGCCGTGCAGCACCAGCGGCCGGGTCCACTTGCGCGCCACCAGGACCTGCGCCAGGGCATCGGCCTGCATCGCATGGCTCGGCAACGTGTGCAGCAGGTTGGGCGCGCACTGGGCCGCCCGCAACGCATCTTCCGGCGCGGCGGTATTGATCAGGATCAGCTCCTTGCCGCGCGCTGCCGCGACCGCCTGCACCACCCCTGCCGCCGGCAATTCCAGCAGCACGTGCCTGACGCCCTGCCTGACCAGCGAGTCGAGCGCCGCCGGCAGCCCCGCCAGGTCGGGCGCTTCGACCGTGACCAGCCGCGCGCCGGTCCAGCCGCCGGCTTGCAGCGTGAAGGCGGCGTCGTCGAGCGCGAGTTTCGCGGCCGTCGCCGCCCTCCCCGACGGCGTTTCAGGGTAGCCCTTCTCCAGCGCCTGAGGCGCATAGCGCGGGTCGTCGGCAACGCTGAGAAAGCCGACCGGCAACTCGCGCGCGAGCGCCGGCAGCGCGGCCAGCAACAACAAACAGGTGAATACGGGCTTCAAGTCAATCGTCCCATTCATAGCGCACCCCGAGCGTCAGTGCCCGGCCGCCGCCTGGCGCGAGGAAGCGCGACGCGTGCACCTCGTCGCCGGGCTGCAAGGCACGACCGCCCGGAAACAGGTCGAGGTTGCCGCTGGCGAAACTGGCGTAGCGCCGGTCCAGCAGGTTCGAGACCCGCAGGTAAGCCTGCCAGCGAGAGCGGACTTGCCAGGCCACGCGCGCGTCGAGCACGGCGTAACCGGCCAGCTTGCCCAGCTCGGGCCGGCCGCCGCTTTCGTTGCCTGCCACCACCTGCGAGCCGACCAGCATCGAGTCCAGTCCGAGCGTGACCGCAGGAGCGGCCTGCCAGTCCACGCCCAGCTTGAGCAGCCGGCGTGGCAGCCCCGCGATCCGTGTACCGGGACCGAAGGGATTGGGGCTGTCGGCCGTGCTGAGCGGACCAGGCAAGGTGCCCGCGCTGCGGTAGGTCGCATCCAGCCAGCTGGCGTCGCCATGCCATTGCCAGGCCCCCTGCCGCCATTTGGCTGCGAGTTCGAGTCCCTGGCGCCGGGTCTGGCCGACGTTGCTGAAATAACCTGCCTGCGATACGCCTGAGCGCACGAACACGATGTCGTCCTGGCTCACCGTGCGAAACAGCGCAGCCGACAGCTGCATCGGCGGCAGCGGCTTGGCACGAAAGCCGACCTCGGCGGTGCGCGCCACCACCTGGCGCAGGTAGGGATCGGACTGCAGGCCGGTCGGCAGCACGCAGGGCCTGGAAGCATCGGCGCAGCCCAGCTCCAGCACCGTCGGCACCCGGGTTCCCTGCGACAGGCTGGCGAAGAGGTTGAGCAGATCCGAGACGGCATGGGTCGCGCCGAGCGCCGGGTTGAGCTTGCTGTAGGTGAAGGATTCAGAGCCGGAGGTCCCTGCGGCGGTGAGCGTGTTGCCCACCTGGGTCCGGTTCCAGCGGCCCGACAGCGTCAGCTGCGTGTCCTCTCCGAAGCTCACGATATCGGTGGCGAACAGGCTGGCATGGCGGCTTTTTCCAGTCAGCGACACCTGCTGCGTGATCGGTGCCGCCGGATCGGCGACAGCCACGCGCGCGGCATCGAAGGCTCCTTCCTGCGAGAACTGTTCATAGCCGATCCGGCTGGAGGACACATCCGCGCCCAGCGCGAACTGATGGCGGCCGGCCTGCCGCGTCCACTGCAGCCCGGCGCCCGATGCCCACTGGCGGGCGCTGCTCTGGTTCAACACTGCTGTCCGGCCCACGAAGGCGGGATGCGCCGGATCGGAACAGGCCGGCGTGGCGGCGGCGTTTTCGCAGGCCTGGAGCCAGTCGGTCCACGCGCCATTGATGTCTCCGTTGCTGCCCTCACGCCGGCCGCTACGGTGCCATGCCAGCGCGGCCAGCCGGTCCCCCGATTCGAGCTTGTGCGTGACGCTGACATTGAGCAGCGACGCTCGGTTGCGCGTCGTGTCCTGAAAGGTGTAGCCGGCACGGCGATCGATGTCGTCGAGCGACTGGCTCAGGAGCCCGTTGCCGGCGAGCCGGCTGCGTGCCTGCAGGTAGCTCGCGGTCCATTCGGTCCGGGCGCCCTGATGGCCCACCTTCAGGAACAGGTTGCCCAGCCGGCCCGACGACTTTTCACGTGCGCCTTCTTCGCCGAACAGAGTGCCTGCCGCGTACCCGTGCCAGCCCTCGCCCCATTGCAAGCCATGGCCCAGGTCGAGCCGGCGGCGGCCGAAACTGCCGAGCGAAAAATCCGCTTCCGTGCCCTTGTGGCTCAAGCCGGACTTGGTGGTCAGCACCAGCGCACCCCCCAGGGTGTTGAGCCCGAATAGCGGGTTGGACCCGGGCATCAAGGCCAGGCTGGCGATCGCCGACTCCGGCAGCAGGTCCCAGTTCATCACGTCGCCGAAGGGTTCGTTGATGCGCACGCCATCGAGGAACACCGACAGTCCCTGCGCGGTGCCCAGCGTCGGCGACAACCGGTGGCCGCGGTAATTCACGTCGACCTGGAACGGGCTGCCCTGCACCTCGTTGACCGTGACGCCGGTGAGCTTGCGGTTCATGAAATCGGGCAGGTTCGCGCTCTTGGCGCGCTCGATCGCCCCGTCGTCGGCCAGCTGGGCATTGCCGGCGTAGCGATCGCGCTGCTGCACCAACCCGGGCAGAGGGGTCTGGCCCAGGATCTCCACCGGCTGCAGCGAGCGCACGACGTCCGCCTGCGGCGCCTGCGCCAGCACCGAAATCGGGGCCAGCGCGCAGGCCAGCGCTGCGCGTCGCAACAACCGCGCCTCAATCATCGACCACCACGCTGTGCGGCGAGCGTCCGGCCTTCACGGTCTTGATCGCCTTCATTGCCGCGGTGTCGACGATCGTCAGGTCGTCGGACAACCCGTTCACCACATACAGCCGACGGCCGTCGCGCGAAAGCGCCAGCCCCCACGCCCGTTTGCCGACCAGCACATAGCCGCGCACCTGCCGGCTGGCGACGTCCACCACCGCCACGTGATTGGCGCGGCCCAGGCCCACATACGCCGTCCTGCCGTCGCCCGACAGCACCATGCCGACGGGAGTCACGTCCTCGGAGCGCATGCCGGGCGGCTTGAAATCGATGCTGCCCTGCACTGCGTTGTCGGCCAGGCCGATCAGGCTGACGCTGGCGCCGAGTTCGTTGCTCACCCACAGCTGCGACGTGGTCAGCAGGAAGCGGCGCGGCCGCTTGCCGACAGCGATGTTCTTGACGATCTTGCGCGTCGCCACGTCGATCACATGCACCATGCTCGTCACTTCCGAAGTGACGTACACGGTCTTGCCGTCGGCACTGACCTTGACGCCCTCCGGCTCGCCGCCGACCTTCACCTCGAACAGCTTTTTCCGCGCGACCAGGTCGTAGGCGGTGAGGGCCGAGTCCTCTTCGTTCGACGCATACAGCATCCTGCCGTCGGGGCTGATGTCGAACATCTCCGGGTCGGCGCCGACGTCGAGCTTGTCCACCACCTTGCGGGTCGCGATGTCCCACACTGCGATGTGGTTGCCGTCGCTGCAGGCCACGAACAGGCGAGCACGGTCGGGACTGAGCTGGATGTGGCGCGGGCGCTTGCACAGCGCCACTGGCCCGGTCACCTCCGAACGCGCGGCATCCAGCACCACCAGCGCGTTGTCCTTTTCGCTGGAGACGAACACCTGGCCGCTGTCGCGCGCCTGCGCCCCGGCGGCCAGGGCGGCCGCCGTGCACAACACCAACCACGCTCGTGCGGCATGCGCGAGAGTCATCATTTTCGGGCTCCTGTAAGTTGCAGAAAAGCCGCTTCGAGGCTGGCCTGGTCCTGCTGCCGGCAGAGGTCGGCGGCCGGGCCGTCGAACAGCACCCGCCCTTTGTCCAGCACGACGATGCGGTGCGCGCGCTCCGCTTCCGCCACCAGGTGGGTGGCCCAGAGCACGCCCAGGCCGCGGCTTGCGGTGAGGCTCACCACTTCGTCCAGCAACTGGCTGCGCGAGGCCGGATCCAGCCCCACCGTCGCCTCGTCCATCAACAACAGCTGCGGCTCATGCAACAGCGCCCGCAGCAGTTCGACCTTGCGCCGGTTGCCGCCCGACAGGCTGCGCGCCGCGGACCCGGCCTGTCCGGCAAGGCCGAAGTGCGCCAGCATCGCGTCGATGCGCTCGCCCGATTGGCGGCGCGGCAGCCCGTGCAGGTCGGCGTGAAACCGCAGGTTGGCCCGTACCGACAGGTTCAGGTCGAGCGCCATCTGCTGGAACACCACCCCCAGTCCGGCCAGTGCCGCCACCGGGTGGGTCCGCATGTCGGCGCCCAGCACCTCGACTTCGCCGCCATCGGCGACGAACAGGCCGGTCAGGATCTGGAACAGCGTCGACTTGCCGGCGCCGTTGGGGCCGAGCAGCGCCACCATTTCGCCCGCCGCCACCTGCAGCGACACGCCATCCAGCGCGCGCACCGGCCCGAAGCTCTTGGTGACGTCGCGGCAGGCGAGCGCGGCAGGAGTGACGGTCATCGGCACTATTCGGGCTTGCCCGCGGCGGGGCCGAATCCGAGCCGGGCCAGCAACAATCGTTCGCGCACCGACACTTCCTTCACGTGGCGGGTGTAGTCGGCGGTGTCCAGGTAGGCCGGCTCCTGGTCGTACCTGGCGAGCTCGGCCAGGTGCTGCGGATCGAACATCGCGGCCTTCAGCGCATCGTGCAGCCGTCGCAGGATGGCCGGATCGGTTCCGGCGGGCGCGCCGATGCCGTACGGCGAGTTGTGCACCGCCTGGGGGTACCCGAGTTCGCGCATCGTGGGCACCGCCGGCCAGCGCCTGCTGCGCTGGGCGCTGAAGATCGCCAGCAGCCGCAAGCGGCCGGTCTCCACATACGGCGCGAAGCCGGTGGAATTGACACCGGCCATCAGGACTCCGCCCGCCACGGCCAGCATCTGGTCGGCCGTGCCCTTGTACGGCACGTGGATGTAGCTGATCGCCTCGACGGCGGCGATCTCCTCCATCGCCAGGTGCGCGGTGGTGCCGATGCCGGTGGAGCCGACGCTCAGGCGCCCGGGATTCGCCCTGGCATAGGCCAGCAGCTCGACCACGCTGTGGAACGGGCTGTTCGCGGGCACCACAAGGCCGAACGTGACGCCAGAGATCTGGATGATGGGAGCGATGTCGCGCAGGGGATCCCAGCTCACCTTTTGCTGGAACGGGAAGCGGTACAGCGTCAGCGGCAACTGGCCGATGGTGTAGCCGTCCGGGGCGGCAGCCCGCAGCGCCGGCGCGACCAGCGTGCCGGCCGCACCGGGTCGGTTCTCCACCACCACCGGCACTCCGAGCGAGCGGCCGGCGATGTCCCCCAGCAGCCGCATCGAGATGTCGGTGGCGCCGCCGGCGGGCCAGGGCACGATCAGCATGATCGGTTTCGACGGGAACGACAGCACCGGCTGGGCTGCTGCCGGCAGCGCCAGGCCCAGGCCGGCCGCGCCGAGGGCCCGCACGCAATCGCGGCGCGACCACGCCCGGCGGGAAGGCGGCAACGGCTTCATCTGCATCGGAGGCGTCGCCGGATCAACGCTTGAGCAGCAACACCACGGCCGCGATGGCGAACGCCACTGCCACCCACACCCAGCCGGGAACGCCGCCGCCGCGCGCGACCGGCCCGCCGGCCGCCGTTGTCACCGTTGTCACCGTTGCGGCTGCCGCGGCAGCTGCCTCAGCCGGGTAGCGGCGCTGCATCTCGTTGTCGAAGCGCTTGAAAAAATCCTCGGCCATCCCCTTGGCGACGCCGTCGATCAGGCGCTGTCCCAGTTGGGCGATCTTGCCGCCGACCTGCGCCTGCACCTTGTAATCGAGCACGCAGCCGGGCCCCTCGGCCGCCGGCGACAGCCGCACCTGGGAGACGCCCTTGCCGAAACCTGCCGCGCCACCCTGGCCGTCGAAGCTGATGGTGTAGCTGTCGGGCGGCTGCACCTCGCTGAGCGTGATCTTGCCGTTGAATTTCGCCTGCACCGGGCCGATCTTCACCGCCACGCCGACGGCGTACTGGTTGTCGCCGGTCGGCTCGATCCTGTCGCAACCGGGGATGCAGAGCTTGAGCACCTCCGGATCGTTGAGCGCGTCCCAGGCCTGCTGCTGCGTGACCGCGAGCGCGCGGCTACCTTCCATGTCCATGTTCAATCCTGGTTGTTCATGACCGCGGCCAGTCCGGCCGCCAGGTCCTGCAGTTTGCTGAGATTGTGGACCGCGAGCATGCCATGGGCGTGCCGATGCAGCACGGCGGCGCCGCGCGCGGCCGGAGCATAACCGTCGAAGCGCAGCAACGGATTGAGCCAGAGCAGCTTGCGGCTGTGGCGCACCAGCCATTGCAGTTCGCCCTCCAGCGCCTGCGGCTCGCCGGTGTCCAGGCCATCGGTGATCAGCAGCACCAGCGTGCGGCGGCCGACCAGCCGGCGCGCATGCTGCTGGCGCAGCGTCGCCAGCGAGTCACCCAGCCGGGTGCCGCCGGCAAAGTCGTCGATGGCCTGGCTGGCGGCCGCCAGCATGGCGTCGGTGTCGGCCAGCCGGAAAGCCGCGGTGAGGTCGGTCAGGTGCGTGCCGAAAGCGAACACGTCGCGCCGGTGGCCGCGCGTGGCGGCATGTAGGAAGGCCAGCAGCAGCCGCGCGTAACGCTCCATCGAGCCGGAAACGTCCACCAGCACCAGCAAGGGCAACGGCTGCTCCAGCCGGCGCAGCCGTGGCAGCTCCAGCAATTCGCCACCGCTGCGGGCGGCGCGCCGCAGCACGCCGGGCCAGTGCAGCTGGCTGCCGCGCCCACCGGGCCGGCGCCGCCGTGTCGGCAGGCGCGGCACGGGCAACGCGATGTCGCG
>JACMQP010000642.1 GCA_014376915.1 Ramlibacter sp. | reverse complement strand
CC
Source organism: Ramlibacter sp. (assembly GCA_014376915.1). The sequence goes on along the minus strand of JACMQP010000642.1, from coordinate 4,144 downwards.
CGGCCGCCACAGACCAGTTCGAAGGGCGCGATCGCAAGACGGGCGAACTGCGGTGGACCGCCACGCGGGTCGACCTGGTCTTCGGCTCGAACGCGCAGCTGCGTGCCGTCGCCGAGGTTTACGCCAGTGCCGACGCCGGGAAGAAGTTTGTCGAGGATTTCGTGGCCGCGTGGACAAAGGTGATGAATCTCGACCGTTTCGACATCGCCTGAGGCTGGAACTGCCAATGCCAACGGGCCGGACATTGTCCGGCCCGTTGGCATTCATTCGACGCCATCAGCCTGAACCTCGCGCAACCCGTGGACGATGTGCGAACTGACCGGCAACAACCCCGAAGCGGGGAGCTTGCCACCGGTCGGGAAGCGGCTTTGACTGACATCCATCTGGCACGGTTGCTGATTCACGAGCGACTGCGACGCGATGACGATAGATGCGTGATACGTTTTGCAACCGACCTCACGAGCGCGGCGTCCGCGCCGGGGCTCGCTGAACGTTGAACACGCATCACGTCCACCACGTTGGGAGTCACGAATGAACAAGCAGCTACGCAATTACTTCACCTCCGCCCTGTTGCTGCTACCAGCAGCGGCAGCGCTGGTCGCCGCCCCGACCTGCGCGATGGCCCAGCCGGCCACGCCGGAGGTCCGTTCGCTAGACGCAGACGCGGACGCTGGCCTGCAGCCCGGCTCGCGCCTGAGTTTCCGGCTGATCGGCACGCCCGGGGTCCAGGCCAACGTCCGCATCCGCGGCGTGCGCGACCCGATCTTGCTGCGCGAAACCGCGCCGGGGGTCTATGTTGGCCGCTACACCCTGAAGCGCACCGACCGACTCGCCGGCGATGCCGCGGTTCGGGCCACGCTGCGCCGCGGCAACCGGATCGGCGCCGAAACCTTCACCCTGGCCGAGGCACTGAACATGCAGCCCGTGGTGGTCGCCCCGCCGGCGCCCCCGGTGCCGCCGCCACTGCGCATCGAAAGCTTCGGCATGGTGCCCATCGAGCGGATCGAGCCGGGCGCCGAACTGCAGTTCGCGGTGCAGGGTATGCCAGGCTCGACGGTGTCCGTCGACCTGCCGGGCGTCGAGCGTGACCTGCGGCTACGCGAAACGCGGCCTGGCAACTATGAAGGCGACTACACCATCCGGAGGAACGACGACATCAATCCGAATCGGCCTTTCGTCGCCACGCTACGCAACGGCGACCGCGTCGTTACCGCCAACCTGAACCTCGCCATCAGCCGACCCGGCACCAACAACCGCCCGCCGGGACCGGACAACCGTCCCCCTTCGCTGGTCAACCTGACGCCGCGCGACGGTGAAACCGTGCCCGGCGACCGGTCGGTGCAGATTTCCGCCAACTTCGAGGACCGCGGCGGCAGCGGCGTCGATCCGGCCAGCGTGCGCATCGTCGTCTCCGGTCGCAACGTGACGCCGGACGCCCAGGTCAACCCGCGCTCGTTCAGCTTCCGCGGCGCGCTGCCGCCCGGACGCCACACGGTGGAAGTGACGGCCCGCGACCAGGCCGGCAACACTGTGCGCCAGGGCTGGAGCTTCGACGTTGTCCGCTGAACCAGGAGAAAAAGACATGAAGACAAACCTGCGAAATTACGCCACCTCGGCGCTGCTGCTGCTTCCCGCCGCCGTGGCGTTCACCGCCCTGCCCTCGACCGCCCTGGCGCAGTCGGCGATGCCGGAGGTGCGCTCGCTCCAGGCCACGGCCGACGGGCGGATCGAGGCCGGCACGCTGCTCACCTTCGTGCTCGAAGGCACGCCGCGGGCCGAGGCCAGCCTGCGCGTGCGCGGCCTGCGCGAAGAGATCGCGCTGACCGAAACCCGGCGCGGCGAATACGTCGGCCGCTACACCATCAAGCGCGGCGACCGGATCGAGGACGATGCGGCGATCCGCGCCACCATGCGCTATGGAAACCGCGAAGCGTCGGTCAACTACGCGCTGGACCAGATCGTTCCGCGCAACCGCGGTCCGCTGCCGCCGTACTTCACCGGGCCGAACATCGAGCGCTTCGGCATCATGCCGGTCGACCGCATCGAGCCCGGCGTCGACATCCGGTTCGCGCTCGAAGGCACCCCGGGCGGCACGGTGACCATCGACCTTCCGGGCGTGCGCAACGACCTGGCGCTGCGCGAAGTGCGGCCCGGCACTTACGAAGGCAGCTACACCATCCGGCGCGCCGACAACATCGACCCGCGCCAGCCGGTGGTCGCCACGCTGCGCATCGGCGAGCGGGTCGCCACCAGCAACGTGCCGTTCCCGGTATCGCGCCCGACCGGCGACAACCAGCCGCCGCAGCTGGTCAACCTGAGCCCGCGTGATGGCGACACCATTGCCGCCGGCACGCCGGTGCAGGTCGGCGCCAGCTTCGACGACGGCCGCGGCACGGGCGTCGACCCGGCCAGCGTGCAGATCCAGCTGTCCGGCCGCAACGTGACGCGTGACGCGCAGATCAATCGCCAGTCGTTCAGCCTGCGTGCCGCGCTGCCGCCGGGACGGCACACGGTGGACGTGACGGCACGCGACCTGGCCGGCAATGGCATGCGCAAGACCTGGTCGTTCAACGTCGCGACCGCGGTCGTGGTGATTCCGCCGCCGGTGGCTGGTCCGTTCTTGCCGCCGGTGGTGCTGGGGCCGGCGCCGCTCGCGGTGCAGGTGATGAACCACTATCCGAATGCCGAGATCGGGCCCGACCCGGTGCTGGTGAAGGGCCGCACGGCGCCGGGCGCGACGGTCGTCGTCAGCGTGCAAGCGGTGCCGCCGGCGCCACCCGCGGCCGGGCAGGCGCGGATCGTCTATGCGCAGACGCTGCAGGCCGACAACGAGGGCATCTTCTCGTTCACCATGGTGCCGGGCACACCGTACCCCGGCGAGCGCTACGACATCGTCATGGTAGCCAGACGCGGCAACCTGAGTCAGGAAAGCCGCTTCACGCTGATTCAGCGTCCGGGCTGACGCCCGGTCCGCTCATTGCGCCTTGATGGCGGCTGCGCGGACGATACGGGCGTTGTTTTCCGATTCGGCGGCGATCTGCCGGCCGAACTCGGCGGGTGTGCCGCCGGTCGGCACGTTATCGCTGCTGGTCAGACGCGCCCGGAGATCGGGTTGCAAGAGCGCCTCGTTGATCTCGGCATTAAGCCGCTCCAGCACCGCGGGCGGCACGCCGGCCGGCGCGAACACGCCGAACAGCGAGGTGAGGTTGGCCGCCGGGTAGCCCAGTTCCGCCAGTGTCGGCACGTTGGGCAAGGCGTCGACGCGCGTCGGCGCGCCGACTGCGAGCGGCCGCAGCTTGCCGGCCTTCACGTGCTGCATCAGCGCGGGACTGGGATTGACCGACAGCAGTTCGAACTGCCCGCCGAGTGCATCCGTGATCTGCTGGCCGCCGCCCTTGTACGGGATGTGCGTGACGTCGGCCTTCGCGCCGGCCTTGAACTGTTCCAGCATGATGTGGCCAAGCGACGCCGGACCGGAAGTGGCCCAGCGCACCGCGCCCGGCCTGGCCCGTGCCGTCGCCACCAGCTCGCTGAAGTTTTTACTGTCGCTGGCCGGCGTGGCCAGCAGCAGCACCGGCGAATACATGACGCTGGCCACCGGCGCGATGTCCTTCACCGGATCGAACGGCGACTTGCCCAAGTGCGGACCGAGCGTCAACGGGCTGATGGCGGCGAAGCCGATGGTGTAACCATCCGGCGCGGCCTTGGCCACTGCGTCAATGCCGATGCTGCCGCTGGCGCCGGCCTTGTTCTCCACCACGACCGGCGTCTTGAGCGAGACGGCCAGCTTGTCGGCCAGCGCCCGCGCGACGACATCGCTGACGCCGCCGGACGGATAAGCCACGACGAGGCGGATCGGCCTGGACGGCCACGGCACGGCCTGGGCGTGGATGGCGGGAGCAGCCAGAACAGCCGTCCACAGGGAACAGGCGAGCCAGCCGATGCGGCGGCGGCGAAAGAGGGGTCGCATGATTTCTTCCTTGATGGCGCAATCCTGATTTTCACCCGCGCGGGTGGTGCTGCGTGTGCAGCGACTTGAGCCGCTCGCGGGCGACGTGGGTGTAGATGGTGGTGGTGGAAATGTCGGCGTGTCCGAGCAGGAGCTGCACCGCCCGCAGGTCGGCGCCGTGATTGAGCAGGTGGG
>JACMQP010000641.1 GCA_014376915.1 Ramlibacter sp. | reverse complement strand
GAACAGCACGCCGTCCAGCAGGCCGCGGCCGAACCAGACCGAATCGCTCGGCCGCTTGCGGCCCGTCAGCCAGCAGATCCCGTAGGCCACCAGCAGGCAGGCCACCAGCGTGCCGGCGTCCCAGGGGGTCGCCCCGTGATCGAGTTCGCGAATGAACTGGCCGAGCTCGTCCAGCCCGGCTTCGGCGGTGCGCGGATTCACTTGGCCCAGTCCGGCTTCCGCCTTTCGGTGAAGGCACTGATGCCCTCCTGCGCGCACGCGTCCATCATGTTGACGGCCATGGTCTGGCCGGCCAGCTGGTAAGCCGCTTCCAGCCCGATCTCACGCTGGCGGTAGAACAGCTCCTTGCCCATCGCGATGGCTGCGCGCGGCTTGGCCAGGATGCTGTCGACCAGCTGGGCGACCGTGGCATCCAGCTGGTCGGGCGCGACGGCGCGGTTCACCAGCCCGCGTTCCAACGCCTGCTGCGCGCTGATGAAGTCGCCGGTGAGCAGCATCTCCATCGCGAACTTGGCCGGCACGTTGCGCAGCAGCGGCACGCTGGGCGTGGAACAGAACAGGCCCAGGTTGACGCCGCTGACGGCGAACTTCGCGTCGGTCGATGCAACCGCCAGGTCGCATTGCGCCACCAGCTGGCAACCGGCCGCGGTGGCGATGCCGTGCACCCGGGCGATCACCGGCACCGGCAGCTGCTGGATCGCCAGCATTACCCGGCTGCATTGCGCGAACAGCTTCTGGTAATACGCCAGCTGCGGCGTGGCGATCATTTCCTTCAGGTTGTGGCCGGGGCAGAAGGCCTTGCCGCTGGCGGCGAGCACCACCACCCGCGCCGAGCCGTCGCGGGCGACGCCGTCCAGCGCCTCCTGCAGCGCGGCAAGCATCTCCTCGCTCAGCGCGTTGAAATTGGCCGGCCGGTTCATCGTCAGCGTGACGAGGCCGCGCTCATCCCGGGTCTGTAGCAATGCGGGTTCCATGTGTTCCTCCTCCTGCGCGCGCCGGCGCGCCAGCCTCAAATATCCGCGAGTACGCGCACGTGGGCCTCGACGCTGCGGCCCAGAGCGTCAAGGTTGTAGCCGCCCTCCAGAGAGGACACGATGCGGCCCCTGGAATACTTCTTCGCCACCTGCTTGATCTTGTCGGTGATCCAGACGTAGTCCTGTTCGACCAGGCCGAGCTGGCCCAGGTCGTCTTCGCGGTGGGCGTCGAAGCCGGCGCTGATGAAGATCATCTCCGGCTTGAAGGCCTCCAGCTTCGGCATCCATTCCTGCTCGATCAGCCCGCGGATCTCCATGCCCTTGGTGTAGGCCGGGATCGGCAGGTTGACCATGTTGGAGGCCAGCGGCGGATAACCGCTGCCCGGGTAGAACGGGCTCTGGAAGAACCCGACCATCAGCACCCGATCGTCGCCGGCCAGGATGTCCTCGGTGCCGTTGCCGTGGTGCACGTCGAAGTCGACGATCGCCACGCGCTTCAGGCCATGGCGCTCCAGCGCGTAACGGGCCCCGATGGCGACATTGTTGAAGATGCAGAAGCCCATCGCGCGGCTGCGACAGGCGTGGTGGCCGGGCGGGCGCACCGCGCAAAAGGCGTTTTCGAGTTCGCCGGCCATCACCGCATCGGTCGCTGCCAGCACCGCGCCGGCGCCGCGCCGGATCGCGTTCCAGGTATGCGGGTTCATCGACGTGTCGGGATCGATCTGGGCATACGCCCGGCCACCCGCGGCGATGCGGTCGGCCAATTCCTCGCCCATGCCGCGCATCGCGGCCACATGCAGCTGGTCGTGCGCCAGCTCGATGTCGTCGGTGGAAGCCAGCGGCGCCTCGCGCCGGTCCAGCGCGTCGCCCACGCCGGTGAGCAGCAACCGGTCCTCGATCGCGTCGAGCCGCTCGGGGCATTCGGGGTGACCCGGACCCATCTCGTGCCGCCGGCAATCGGGGTGGGTGAAATACCCGGTTTTATTCATCGCCACGCTCGTCCATGCATAAATTCAGATAACGTCGCGCCATGGATGCACAACAAAAAATCAAGGCGCTCCTTGCCCAGCTTAACACGGTGATCGTGGGCAAATCGGCGCAGGTACAGGACTGCGTGGCTTGCCTGCTAGCCGGCGGCCACCTCCTGATCGAGGACGTGCCGGGCGTTGGCAAGACGACGCTAGCGCATGCGCTGGCCCGCTCTTTCGGCCTCCAGTTTTCACGCGTGCAGTTCACTGCCGACCTGATGCCCAGCGACCTGTCCGGCGTCTCGATTTACGAGCGCGGCAACGAGCGGTTCGTGTTCCATCCCGGCCCGATCTTCGCGCAGGTGCTGTTGGCCGACGAGATCAATCGCGCCAGCCCCAAAACCCAGAGCGCGCTGCTCGAGGCGATGGAAGAAAAGCAGGTGACGGTCGAAGGCGAGACCCGCGCCCTGCCCTCGCCGTTTTTCGTGATCGCCACCCAGAACCCGCACGACCAGCTCGGCACCTTCGCCCTGCCCGAGTCGCAGCTGGACCGGTTTCTGATGCGGATTTCGCTGGGCTATCCGGACCGCCTCGCCGAGCGCGAGCTGCTCAGGGGACGCGACCGGCGCGAGATGCTGGACAACCTGGAAAGCACGCTGTCGGCGATCGAACTGCAGTCGCTGCAGCAGAAGGTGATGGACATCCACGCTTCCGATCCGCTGCTGGACTACGTGCAGGAACTGGTGGCGGCGACGCGTTCCGGCCGCTGGTTCCTGCAGGGGCTGTCGCCGCGCGCCGGCATCGCGGTGGTGCGCGCCGCCAAGGCCCAGGCACTGCTCAGCGGCCGCGACTACGTCGCGCCGGATGACGTGCAGGCGATCCTGCCGCAGACCGTGGCGCACCGGCTGATCCCGGTCGGCGATGCAGGACGGGGCCCGGTGGAGCAGGTGCGGGCGATGGTGGAGGCGGTTTCATTGCCATGAGGCGAAGCAAAGCCCGTCATTTCCACCCTGACGACGGTCGCGTATGAACGCGGCGGTCCTCAACCCCGTTGG
>JACMQP010000640.1 GCA_014376915.1 Ramlibacter sp. | reverse complement strand
CTTCGCCGCCTTGCTCACCGGCGGCCGGGCCGACGTCGACCAGCCAGTCGGCCTGCCGCATCACGGCCAGGTCGTGCTCGACCACGAACAGGCTGTTGCCGGCGGCCTTCAGCCGCTGCAGCGCGTCGAGCAGGGCTTCGCCGTCGGCCGGATGCAGGCCGGCCGACGGCTCGTCCAACACGTAGACCACGCCGAACAGGTGCGAGCCGAGCTGGGTCGCGAGCCGCAGTCGCTGCAGCTCGCCGGGCGATAGCGTCGGCGTGCTGCGGTCCAGCGTCAGGTAGCCCAAGCCCAGTTCGGTCAACGTGCCGACGCGTGCCAGCAGGCCGTGCGCGATGCGCTGCGCGGCCAGCTGCTTTTCTTCCGACAGATTGGCCGTGCGGCGCACGTCGGGCGCGGCCTTGTGGGCGGAGCCACCGGCGGCGACGCGGCGCCGCGTGTCCTGTTGCGCTTCCGCGCGGCTCAACGTGGCGCGATCGTGGCCCGTGCCCAGGCGGCCTTCGGCGGCCGGACGCAGCACGTCCGCCAGTTCCTGCAGCGGCAGGCGCGACAACTCGCCGATGTCGAGGCCGGCAAAGGTGACCGACAGCGCTTCGCGCTTGAGACGCTTGCCGTCGCACAGCGGACACATGCCACCGGCCATGTAGCGCGAGACGCGCTTCTTCATCAGCGCGCTCTGCGTCGTGGCGAACGTCTGCAGCACGTATTTGCGGGCGCCGCTGAACGTGCCCATGTAGCTGGGTTGCATTTTCTGCTTGAGTGCCCGGCGGGTCTCGGCGGGGGTGAAGCCCGCGTACACCGGAACCGTCGGCGTTTCCTCGGTGAACAGGATCCAGTCGCGGTCTTTCCGCGGCAGGTCGTCCCAGGGGGTGTCGACGTCGTAGCCGAGCGTGACCAGGATGTCGCGCAGGTTCTGGCCGTGCCAGGCCGCCGGCCAGGCGGCGATGGCGCGCTCGCGGATCGTCAGCGAGCCGTCCGGCACCATGGTCTGCTCGGTCACCTCGTAGATCCGGCCCAGGCCGTGGCAGCGCGGGCATGCGCCCTGGGCGGTGTTGGGCGAGAAGTCCTCCGCGTACAGCATCGGCTGCCTGGGCGGATAGTTGCCGGTGCGCGAATACAGCATCCGCACCAGGCTGGAAATGGTGGTGACGCTGCCGACGGAAGAGCGGGCATTGGGCGTGCCGCGCTGCTGTTGCAGGGCGACTGCAGGAGGCAGGCCTTCGATCGAATCGACGTCGGGCACGCCGGCCTGGTCGATCAGCCGCCGTGCATAGGGCGCGACCGACTCCAGGTAACGGCGTTGCGCTTCCGCGTAGAGTGTGCCGAAAGCCAACGACGATTTGCCCGAGCCGGACACGCCGGTGAAAACCACCAGCGCGTCGCGCGGGAGGTCGACGTCGACATCCTTCAGGTTGTGCTCACGGGCGCCGCGCACCCGGACCATGCCATCGTTTTTCAGGGCCGTCATCGCCTGCAAGGTAACAATGCATGCGTCGTCCGGGTGTCGGTTTGGGGCTCGTCCGGACGGGGAAGAAAGCTGACAACGGCCGGGCCGCGCCGGCCTTACCCTCAGCGGCAAGGAGTTTTTGTTTGATCGACCTTCCCCTGAGTGCCTGGCTCCATGCGAACCCGAACCCCACTGTGACGCAGTTCATGCTGTTGATCACCCACTGGCACAGCGCCACCGGTGTGCTGCTGATGAGCGCCGTGCTCGGGTCCGGGCTGCTGCGCTTCCACCGTCCGTGGTGGCTGCTGGCTTTGGTACTGTCGGTAGGTGGCGGCCTGCTGCTCAACGTCCTGGTGAAGAACCTGGTGCAGCGCGCCCGGCCCCATTTCGACGACCCGGTGCTCACCCTCGCGACTTACAGCTTTCCCAGTGGCCACACGGCGGGCGCCACGCTGTTCTATGGCTTTCTCGCAGCTCTGGTGTTCTCCCATCCCGGCGCGACTCGCTGGCGCAGCCTGACGGCGACGGTTGCCGTGTTGATGGTGGTGCTGGTGGGCGTGTCGCGCATGTACCTGGGCCTGCACTACTTCACCGACGTGTTCGGCGCCGTCGTGGAAGGGGTGCTCTGGCTCGGCCTGACGCTGGCGGGCGTCCAGGCCCTGTGGCGCCGGCGCACCGGCGGGAGGATCTGACGCCATGGCCGACACGATTCCCGTCATCGTCAATGCAAGTGCCGGCAACGGCTCGACTGCGGGCTGGGTCGAAAATCTGGAGCAGAAATTTGCCGCCGCCGGCCTGCTGGCGAAGCTGCACCTGATGCAGCACGGCTCGGACATTACGCCGGCCGTGGAAGCGGCGCTGAAGGCAGGGGCCAGGCTGGTGGTGGCCGGCGGCGGCGACGGCACGGTGAGCGCGGTCGCGGCCAGCCTGGTGGGCAGCGGCGCCGCGCTCGGCGTGCTGCCGATGGGGACGCTCAACCACTTCGCCAAGGATCTGGGCATTCCGCTGGAGCCGGAACAGGCGATCGCCGTGCTGGCAACCGGCCGCCGGCTCGACGTGGACGTGGGCGAGGTCAATGGGCGCATCTTCATCAACAACTCCAGCCTGGGGCTCTATCCGGACATCGTGCGCGACCGCGAGCAGCGGCGGCGGCGTCTGGGCCACGGCAAATGGCGCGCCCTGCTGGCAGCCAGCGTCACCGCCGCCCGCCGCTACCCGGTGCTGAGGGTGGAGATCGAGGTCGATGGCCAGCACCTGGTGCGGCGCACGCCGTTCGTGTTCATCGGCAACAACCAG
>JACMQP010000639.1 GCA_014376915.1 Ramlibacter sp. | reverse complement strand
TAGCTCGTGACCGGGCACTGCACCAGCGGCACGATCTCGCGCACGGCGGCGTCGTCGATGCACAGGATGGCGGTGCCGTAGAACGGCATGCGGTGCAGGAACTCGACGAAGGCGGACTTCAGCTTGCCGAAGTCGTGGCCGTAAGTCTCCATGTGGTCGGCGTCGATGTTGGTCACCACCGCCATCACCGGCATCAAATTCAGGAACGAAGCGTCCGATTCATCCGCTTCCACCACGATGTAGTCGCCCTGCCCCAGCTGCGCGTTGGCGCCGGCGCTGTTGAGCCTGCCGCCGATCACGAAGGTGGGGTCCAGCCCCGCTTCGGCCAGCACGCTGGCCACCAGGCTGGTGGTTGTGGTCTTGCCGTGGGTGCCGGCGATGGCAATGCCCTGCTTCAGGCGCATCAGCTCGGCCAGCATGATGGCGCGCGGCACCACGGGGATCTTGCGCTTGCGCGCCGCCAGGACTTCGGGGTTGTCGGCCTGCACCGCCGTGGACGTGACGATCGCATCCGCGCCAATCACATTGGCGGCGGCGTGGCCGACATGGGTCTTGATGCCCAGGCCCTGCAGCCGCTGCAAGGTGGCGCTGTCGGCGAGGTCGGAGCCGGAGATCAGGTAGCCGAGGTTGCGCAGCACTTCGGCGATGCCGGACATCCCGGCGCCGCCGATCCCGACAAAGTGAATGTGCTTGATGGCGTGTTTCATGTCTTGGAAGCCAGTTGCTCGCAGGCGGTCACGATTTCGGCGGTTGCGTTGATTCTTGCCATCGACCGGGCGCAGACCGCGCGCCGGATCAATTCCTGGCGGTCGGTCTTTTGCAGCAGGTCGGCCAGGAAAGCCGGCGTCAGTTCGCGTTGCTGCACCAGCCAGCCGCCGCCGTTGTCCACCAGGAAGCGCGCGTTGGCGCTCTGGTGGTCGTCCACCGCATGGGGGAAGGGCACGAACACGGCGGCCGCGCCCACCGCGGCAATCTCGGTCACGGTGCTGGCACCGGCGCGGCACACGATCAGGTCGGCACTGGCGAAAGCCTGCGCCAGGTCGTCGATGAAGGGAAGGAGCTCGGCCTCGACGCCAGCGGCTGCGTAGTTGGTGCGCAGCGCGGCGATCTGTTTTTCGCCGCCCTGGTGCGCAACCACCGGGCGCCGTTCGCGCGGGATCAGGGCCAGGGCCTGGGGCACGATCTCGTTGAGCGCCTTTGCCCCCAGGCTGCCGCCCACCACCAGCAACCGTAGCGGCCCGCTGCGTCCGCCCATGCGTTCGGCCGGCGCCGGCACTTGCAGGAAGGCCGGTCGCAGCGGATTGCCGATCCAGCGCGCATTCTTCATCACCTTCGGGAACGCGGTGAAGACGCGGTCTGCTACGCCGGCCAGCACCTTGTTGGCCATGCCGGCCACCGAGTTCTGCTCGTGCAGCACCAGCGGCTTGCCCAGCAGCACACTCATCATGCCGGCCGGGAAGGTGATGTAGCCGCCCAGGCCGATCACCACGTCCGGCTTGACCCGCCGCACCACCTGGATGCTCTGCCAGAACGCCTTGAGCAGCCGCAGCGGCAGGAACACCAGCGTCTTCAGACCCTTGCCCCGCACGCCGGAAAAATCGATGGTCTCGAAAGCGAAGCCGCGCGGCGCCACCAACCGGCTTTCCATGCTGTCAGGCCCGCCCAGCCAGTGGACGCGCCACGATTTTTCGCGCAGCGCCTCGGCGACGGCCAGCCCCGGGAAGATGTGGCCACCCGTGCCACCCGCCATGACCAGTGCGGTGCGTGTCATGGCCGTCCTCCCCGCATCAGGACGCGGTTCTCGTAATCGATGCGCAGCACCACCGCCAGCCCGACCAGGTTCATCAGGATCGCCGAGCCGCCGTAACTCATGAGCGGCAGCGTGAGGCCTTTGGTCGGCAGCGCGCCCAGGTTGACGCCCATGTTGATGAAGGCCTGGAATCCCATCCAGATGCCGACGCCCTGCGCCACCAGCCCGGCGAACACCCGGTCCAGCGCGATCGCCTGGCGGCCGATGTGCATGATGCGGCGTGTGATCCACAGGAACAGGCCGATCACCACCAGCACGCCGACCAGGCCGAATTCCTCGCCGATCACCGCCAGCAGAAAGTCGGTGTGGGCCTCCGGCAGCCAGTGCAGCTTCTCGACGCTGCCGCCCAGCCCGACGCCGAAGATCTCGCCGCGGCCGATCGCGATCAGCGAATGCGACAGCTGGTAGCCCTTGCCCAGCGCGTGCTTCTCGCTCCACGGGTCGAGGTAGGCAAAGATCCGTTCACGCCGCCAGTCGGAGAACGCGATCATCATCCCGAACGCCACCACCATCACGGCCGCGATCAGGAAGAACATGCGGGCGTTGACGCCGCCGAGGAACAGGATGCCCATCGCGATCACCGCGATCACCATGAACGCGCCCATGTCGGGCTCGGCCAGCAACAGGACACCGACGACCGCCACGGCGGCGGCCATCGGCAGCACGGCGCGGAAGAAACGTTCCTTCACGTCCATCTTGCGCACCATGTAGTCGGCGGCGTAGAGCAGCACCGAGAACTTGGCCAGCTCGGACGGCTGAAAGCTCATGAAACCCAGGCTGAGCCAGCGCCGGGCGCCGTTCACGCCCTTGCCAACGTGCGGGATCAGCACCACCAGCAGCAGCAGCAGCGAAGCGACGAACAGCCACGGTGCCACCCGCTCCCACGTGGCGACCGGAACCTGGAAGGTGACCAGCGCCGCCACGAACGAGATCACCAGGAAGAACGCGTGGCGTGTCAGGAAATAGGTGTGTGCATAACGGGCGAACTTGGGGTTGTCCGGCATCGCGATCGAGGCCGAATAGACCATCACCAGGCCGAAGGCGAGCAGCGCCACCGTGACCCAGATCAACGCCTGGTCGATCGCCAGCACCGGCCCCTGCGCGACCGGGTTGCGGGC
>JACMQP010000014.1 GCA_014376915.1 Ramlibacter sp. | reverse complement strand
TCTGCCTCCACCGGCGCTTCGCCGGACTTTTGGAGGGGTCATGCAGAACGCATTCGAACAATGGGCGAACCGCAACATGCCGGTTGGCCAGGCCTGGATCGGCCGCCTGCTGGCGGCTGCGGCCGCGGGCACAGCCACGGCGGCGGTGTGGGTCTCGGTCGTGCTGATGGCCGGGCTGGGCCTGCCGCCGGGCGAGTCGCAGCAACTGGCGCAGGCACCGGCCACTGCCGACGGCGCGGCATCCGCGGGCCGAACTGTCCGCTATGCCGCGGCACTGCCGACGGTGACGGTGGTGGGGCGGCGCGAGTCGGCTGACAAGGCCGACGCCCCCGCAGTCGACACGGCCGGCCTGCCGGCCCGTACCGCATCGGCGAATGCCACGATCGTCATGTCGGGCACTGGCGATAATCTTCGCCAATGCCCGGCAACGCCAACTCGCCCCAAACCAGTCAGCCGCCATTCCTTGCGTGGCTCGCGCGCGTCAACATCCAGGTGTCCCAGTGGGCCGCCTCGATGTCGTGGTGGCGGCTGATCGTGCTGTTCCTGGTGATCCTGATCGCCAGCTCGATCATCGGCGAGTTGCTCCACCTGAAGCACGACCGGGTCCGGGTGGCCGGGCCGCACAAGGATGTGAACGTCACCATCGGTGGTCCCAACGGCATCCGGATCAGAACCGTGCCCCCCGCCGTTCCGGGCGCACCCGGTGCGCCCGGTGCGCCCAACGTAGCGCAGGTGCCTGGCGCGGACGCTGCGGCTGTCGAAAAAGCGATCGAGAAGGCAGCCGAAGAGGGCATCACGGTGGGCGGCTCCGGCAGCGACGACGAAGAAGACAAACCGGTCAACCGGAAGGTCATCACGGTGGGCGGAGTGCTCGGCGACCTCGGTGGCGTGGTGCTGGTGATCCTGTTCGCCTACCTCGCCGCCGCCAAGATCGTGGTGCGCAAGGTGGCGCAGGCGGATGCCAAGGTGCGCACCGCCGTCGACGCCGCTGAGCGCGAGGCGATGGAGCGCCAGCTGGTCCAGGCCCGGTTGCAGGTGCTGCAGGCGCAGGTCGAACCGCACTTCCTGTTCAATACGCTGGCGGCGGTGGACTACCTGATCGAAACCGAGCCGCCACGCGCCTCGCGAATGCAGAAGGCCCTCATCACCTACCTGCGCGGCGCCCTGCCGCAGATGCGCCAGGAGTCTTCCACGCTGGGCCGCGAGGTGCGGCTGGTCAGCTCCTACCTGGAATTGATCAAGATGCGGATCGAGGAGCGGCTGGAGGTGGAGATCGCCATTCCCGAGGGCCTGGAGAGCTCCGAATTCCCGCCCATGATGCTGCAATCGCTGGTGGAAAACGCCATCAAGCACGGCATCGAGCCGAAGCCGGACGGGGGCAAGGTCCGCGTGGCGGCGGGCGTGCAGGGCACCCAGCTGTGGGTGGAAGTGCGCGACACCGGCGTCGGCCTGCCCGACGACGAGCTGCTGGCCGGTCCGACCTCCGGCACCGGCCTGGGCCTGCAGAACATCCGCGAGCGACTCGCCATGCTGTATCCGGGCAAGAGCAGCCTGATGCTGCGCACCGATTCCGGCGCCAGCACGGTGGTGCGGATCACGATTCCGCACCAGTTCAGTCCCCAGGCCGCCCCAGTGCGCAACGGGCCGCTGGCGGGAAAGCCGGCGTGAGCGAGGCGGGGGCAACGTCCGGGCCGCTGCGGGCGCTGGTCGCCGATGACGAGCGACTGCTGCGCGAGCAGCTCAAGAGTCGGCTGGCCGACGTCTGGCCGGACCTGGTGGTCTGCGGCGAGGCCAGGGACGGCCAGGACGCGGTGGAGAAGGCCGACTCGCTGCGGCCGGACGTGGTCTTCCTCGACATCCGGATGCCGCGGCTCACCGGCCTGGAAGCGGCCCGGGAAATCGTCTCGCTGCCGTCATGGGACGGCGAGATCGTTTTCGTGACCGCGTATGACGAATACGCGGTCGCCGCCTTCGAACAGGGGGCGCTGGACTACCTGCTCAAGCCGGTCGAGGCCGCGCGGCTGGCGCAGACCGCGCTGCGGGTCAAAGCGCGGCTGGCCGCCCGGCGGGCGCGGCAGAGCGTCGGCGGCAGCCGGCCGGCCGATGACGCAGCGCTCGATGCGCTGCTGGAGAAATTCCTGCGGGCCCAGCAGTCGGTGCAGCGGCCGGCCGGCGGCGAGGCGGAGCAGTCGCTGCGCTGGATCCAGTGCACCGCCGGCTCCACCACGCGGCTGATCAACGTCAAGGACGTCCTGTTCTTTCGTTCCGACGAGAAGTACACACGGGTGCAGACGCGCGACCAGGAAGCGCTAATCCGCACGCCGATCCGCGAACTGTTGCCGCGGCTGGACGGCCAGCAGTTCTGGCAGATCCACCGTTCGACCGTCGTCAACGTGGACGCCATTGCGGCCGTCACGCGCGACGAGACCGGGCGGCAGCGGGTCCAGATCAACGGCCACCCCGAGGTGCTGGAGGTCAGCCGCAGTTTTGCCCACCTGTTTCGCGGGTCCTGAGGGACCGCGGGCGGTTCGGCGTCAAGCCGCCGCTTCGACGACCGCGACGGCGGTCTGGCTGAAACCGCCATCCACGTAGGTGATCTCCGCTGTGACGCCACCCGCGAGGTCGCTGAGCAGGAAGGCGGCAACGTTGCCGACGTCCTCGATGGTCACGTTGCGGCGGATCGGCGAGGCCTTGGCCACCACAGTCAGCAGCTTGCCGAAGTCCTTGATGCCGCTGGCCGCCAGCGTCTTGATCGGGCCGGCGCTGATGCCGTTGACCCGGATGCTGCGCCCGTCCGCCGTCAGACCGACCGCCTCGGCCAGGTAACGCACCGAGGCTTCCAGGCTGGCCTTGGCCAGGCCCATCGTGTTGTAGTTGGGAATGGTGCGCAGGGCGCCGAGGTAGCTCAGTGTCAGCAGCGCCGACTTGTCATTGAGCAGCGGCAGGGCGGCCTTGGCCAGTGCCGGAAAGCTGTAGGCGCTGATGTCGTGGGCAATGCGGAAATTCTCGCGCGTGATGCCGTCCAGGAAGTTGCCGGAGATCGCCTCGCGCGGCGCGAAGCCGATGGCATGCACGAAGCCATCGAACTTCGGCCAGGCCTGGGCCAGATCGGCAAACATCCTTTCGATCTGGGCGTCGTCGCCGACGTCGCAATCGAACACCAGCTTTGAATTGAAGTCGGCCGCGAACTCGGTGATCCGCTCCTTGAAGCGCTCGCCGACGTAGCTGAACGCCAGTTCGGCACCTTGCGCGTGGCACGCTTTCGCGATGCCGTAGGCGATCGAGCGGTTCGACAGCACGCCCGTAATCAACAATTTCTTGCCAGTCAGAAAGCCCATGGTCCCTCGAATCGGTAAAAAGTCATCGAGAATTGTCGCATGAGGGTTTGGCTGGTCTTTCTGCTTTTCGTCGTTGCTGGCCCGGGTTGGGCCGCGCCGGGATATTCGGTCTGGGGCGATTTCAAGTACCCGCCCGGCTTCAGTCATTTCGACCACGTCAATCCGCAAGCGCCCCGGGGTGGCGAATTGCGGCTGGTGGCGAACTCGCGAATCTCGACTTTCGACAAGTACAACCCGTTCACGCTGAAAGGCGCCGCACCGTCGTACCTGCTCGAACTCCTGTTCGAAAGCCTGCTCACCTCGTCGATGGACGAGGTCGGCGTCGGCTACGGACTGCTGGCGCAGGACGTCGAGGTGGCAACCGATGGGATGTCGGCCACTTTCCGGTTACGACCCGAGGCGCGATTCCACAACGGCGATCGGGTCACGGCGGCAGACGTGAAATACAGCTACGAGACCCTGGTTTCCAAATACGCGCTGCCGGGGTATGCGTCCACCCTGGCGGACGTGGCCGGATGCGACCTGGTGGACGAGCGCACCGTTCGCTTCCGCTTCAAAAAGCGCGACCGCCAGCTGCCGCTGGTTGTCGGCGGCCTGCCGGTCTTCAGCGCGAAGTGGGGCGCGCAAGGCGGCAAGGCCAAGCAGTTCGACCTGATCGTCACCGACGTGCCGGTCGCCAGCGGGCCGTACCGGATCGGGCCTGTGCGTTTCGGCAAGGACATCACCTACGTGCGCGATCCCGACTACTGGGCACGCGACCTGCCGGTGCGGCGCGGCATGAACAACTTCGACCGGATCACGGTCAAGATCTACCGGGACAACACCGCCCAGCTCGAGGCGCTGAAGGCCGGCGAGTTCGACCTGATGGTCTTCTACTCGGCCGGCGACTGGGCGCGCCGCATGACGGGGCCCCGCATCGAACGGGGAGAACTGGTCAAGCAGGTCTTCCACCACCGGACGGCGGATGGCTTCTACAGCCACTTCCTCAATCTACGGCTGCCCAAGTTCCAGGACCGGCGCGTGCGCATGGCGATCGAGCTGGCGATGGATTACGAATGGATGAACCGCCAGCTGTTTCGCGGTGCCTACAAGCGGGTGAAAGGCGTGTTCGGCAACACCGATTGCGAGGCCAACGGCCTGCCGTCGCCGCAGGAAGTTGCGCTCATGGAGCCGTTCCGCTCGCAACTGCCGCCCGAAACCTTCGGCACGATGGCGATCCCGCCCCGCACCGATGGCGCCGATTCGCTGCGTGGCAACCTGAAGCGCGCCCAGGCGCTGCTCAAGGAGGCTGGCTGGACCCTGCGCGACGGCGTGCTGCGCAACGACAAGGGCGAAGCCCTCACCATCGAATTGCTCGACAGCACCGAAGCCAAGGCCGCCACCACGCTGGCCGCCTGGCAGCGCGGGCTGGAGAAACTCGGCATCGTTCTGAAAATCCGGGCGGTCGACTACGCCCTCTACCAGGAGCGACTCGACTCCTTCAATTTCGAGATGGTCGGCATCAGTTTTCCGGGCACCCATTTCCCAGGCGCCGACTACTTCGACTTCTTCGGCAGCAAGGCAGCCGACACGCCGAGCTCCGCGAATCTCTCCGGCGTCAAGAATCCGGCAATCGACGCCCTGATCGGCCGCATCACGACCGCGGACAACCGCAATGAATTCCTGGTGGCCTGCCGCGCGCTGGACCGCGTCATTGCCCATGCGCACTTCATGATCCCGGCCTGGACCAGCAGCGAGACGCGGATCGCGTACAACGCCTGGACCCTCGAGCGCCCGGCCATGGTGCCGCCGCACCCGCCGGAGGGCGTCCCTTATCTGAGTTGGCCGATGACGGTCTGGTGGGCCCGCGTCCCGGCCAAGACCTCCAAGTAGGATCAGGATCCACATGACCGCCTACATCGCCAAACGCATCCTGCTGATGCTGCCCACGCTGTTCGGCGTGATGGTCCTGACCTTCATCGTGACGCAGTTCGTTCCCGGCGGGCCGGTGGAGCAGTACATCGCCGAAGGGCGGCGCGGCCCCGGCGGCGACACCGGCGCCTATCGTGGCGGGCAGGGCGTCGACCCCAAGAAGATCGAACAGATCAAGGCGCTGTATGGCTTCGACAAGCCGCCGCTGGAGCGCTTCACCACCATGATGGGCCAACTGGCCCGCTTCGACCTTGGCCGCAGCTTCTTCCAGAACAAGGACGTGTGGACCCTCATCGTGGAGAAGCTGCCGGTGTCGATCAGCCTGGGGCTGTGGACCTTCTTCATCAGCTACGGGGTGGCGGTGCCGCTGGGCGTGGCAAAAGCGGTGCGCGCCGGCTCGCGCTTTGATTTCATCACCACGCTGCTGGTGCTGGTCGGATATGCGATTCCAGGCTTTGTCCTGGGCGTGGCGCTGCTGGTGATCTTCGGCGGCCAGCTGCAGTGGTTTCCGCTGCGCGGGCTGACGTCGTCGAATTGGGACGAATTGAGCTGGGGCGCGCGGATCACCGACTACCTCTGGCACATCACGCTGCCGGTGACGGCCATGGTGCTGGGCAGTTTTGCAGTGGCGGCGATGCTGACCAAGAACGCGTTCCTGGAGGAGATCCGCAAGCAATACGTTCTGACGGCCCGCGCCAAGGGCCTGGGCGAGCGCCAGGTGCTGTGGAAGCACATCTTCCGCAACGCGCTGATCCCGATCATCACCGGCTTTCCCACCGCCTTCGTCGCCGCCTTCTTCACCGGCTCGCTGCTGATCGAGACGCTGTTCTCGCTCGACGGGCTGGGCTTGCTGAGTTATGAAAGCGTGATCCGGCGCGACTACCCGGTGGTGCTGGGGACGCTCTACCTGTTCACGCTGATCGGCCTGCTCACCAAGCTGGTCAGCGACCTCTGCTACGTCTGGGTCGACCCGCGTGTCAAATTCGACTGAGGCCGTTCCCGTGCACCTGTCGCCGAGCCGCCGCGCCTGGCTGCGCTTCAAGCGCAACCGGCTGGGCTACTGGAGCCTCGTGCTGTTCAGTGGCATCGTGGTGCTCAGCCTGATGGCCGAGGTCCTGTCCAACGACCGCCCGCTGGTCGTGCGCTACCAGGACCAGACCTACTTCCCGGTGCTCAAGGACTACCCGGAAACCACGTTCGGCGGCGACTTTCCGACGCCCGCCGACTATCTGGATCCCTACATCCGGGACAAGATCACCGGCGGCGGCAACTGGGCGCTCTACGCGCCCAATCCGTACGGCTCCAACACGCTGAATTATTTTGCCAGCGCCCCCAGCCCGGCGGCGCCGTCGCGCGAGAACCTGCTGGGCACCGACGAGCGCGGCCGCGACCTGCTGGCCCAGCTGGTCTACGGCTTCCGCGTCAGCGTGCTGTTTGCGCTCGCGCTCACGGCCGTCGGCACGGCCATGGGCATCGCGGCCGGCGCCGTTCAGGGCTACTTTGCCGGCAAGGTGGATCTGGCCTTCCAGCGTTTCATCGAGATCTGGGGCGCGATGCCCGAGCTGTACCTGCTGATCATCTTCAGTTCGATCTTCGCCCCCAGTGTCGGCCTGCTGCTGGTACTGCTCAGCGTGTTCGGCTGGATGTCACTGGCCGACTATGTGCGTGCCGAGTTCCTGCGCAACCGGCAGATGGACTATGTGCGGGCCGCTCGGGCGCTCGGTGTGGGCAATGGCCGCATCATGTGGCGCCACATCCTGCCGAACAGCATGACGCCGGTCGTGACTTTCCTGCCGTTTCGCATGAGCGCCGCCATCCTGGCGCTCACCTCGCTCGATTTCCTGGGCCTTGGCGTGCCGCCGGGGACACCCTCGCTCGGCGAGCTGCTCTCGCAGGGCAAGGGCAACATCGACGCCTGGTGGATTTCGCTGGCCACCTTCGCCGTCCTGGTGACCACGCTGCTGCTGCTGACCTTCATGGGCGATGCGCTGCGCGATGCGCTGGATCCGCGGAAGGCCGACGCATGAGCAACCTGCTCGAAGTCAACGACCTGCGCGTGTCCTTCGGCGGCAAGGAGGTGGTGCACGGCATCGACTTCTCGATCGCGCCGGGGGAAAAGCTGGCGCTGGTGGGAGAGTCCGGGTCCGGCAAGACCGTGACGGCGCTGGCGCTGCTGGGACTGGTTGCGAACGCGCGGGTCACCGGCTCGGCGAGGCTGTCGGGCGTCGAAGGCAGCGCCGGCCCGGTCGATCTGATCGCCGCGCCGGAGCGCCAGCTGCTGGGCATCCGCGGCCGCGAGATCGCGATGATCTTCCAGGAACCGATGACGGCGCTCAACCCGCTGTTCACCATCGGCGACCAGATCGCCGAAGTCCTGCAGCTCAAGCAGGGCCTGACCAAACAGCAAGCCTGGGCCGCCGCGATCGAGGCGCTGGCCGCCACTGGCATCCCCGAGCCGGCCCGGCGCGCCCAGGCCTACGCGCATCAGCTTTCCGGCGGCCAGCGCCAGCGCGCCATGATCGCCATGGCCCTGGCCTGCCGCCCCAAGTTGCTGCTGGCGGACGAGCCCACCACGGCGCTGGACGTCTCGCTGCGCGGCCAGATTCTCGACCTGCTGTCGGATCTCCAGCGGCAAACCGGCATGGCGCTGCTGATGATTACCCACGACCTGAACCTGGTGCGCAAGTTCGCGGACCGGGTCGCAGTGATGGAAAACGGTCACCTGGTGGAGCAAGGCAGCGCCACGGCGGTGCTCGCCGACCCGCGCCACCCCTACACCCGCAAGCTGGTCGATAGCCGGCCCGTGCGCGACGTGCAGGAGCAGGCGGGCCGGGCGGCGGCGACGCCGGTGATGCAAGCCAGCCAGATGCGCGTGACGTATCCAGTGCCCATCCCCGGCATGCGTGGCTGGTTTCGCAAGGGCAGCTTCGTCGCCGTCCACGGCGCGGACTTCGCCATCCAGCCCGGGCGCACGCTGGGCGTAGTGGGCGAGTCGGGCTCCGGCAAATCGACGCTCGCGCTGGCGGCGCTGGGCCTGATCCCGCACCTTGGCGAGCTGGACGTGGTCGGCCGGCGCTGGGGGCCGGATGCGGCGGGCAACAAGGCAATCCGGCGGCTGGTCCAGGTGGTGTTCCAGGATCCGTTCTCGTCGCTGTCGCCGCGCATGACGGTCGAAGAGATCGTCGGCGAGGGCCTGCTGGTGCACGAACCGGCCTTGCCGCTGCCGCAGCGCCGCGAGCGGGTGACGGCCGCACTGGCCGACGTGGGACTTCAGGAGGCCCACTTCCCCGGCCTGCTGTCGCGCTATCCGCACGAGTTCTCTGGCGGCCAGCGCCAGCGCCTGGCGATCGCCCGGGCGCTGATCGTCCAGCCGCAGCTGCTGGTCCTGGACGAGCCGACCAGCGCGCTCGACGTGACGATCCAGAAGCAGGTGCTGCAGCTGCTGCAGCGGCTGCAGCGCGAGAAGGGCCTGGCCTACCTGCTGATCACGCACGACGTCGACGTGATCCGGGCAATGGCCCACGACGTGGTGGTCATGAAGGACGGCCGGATCCTGGAGAGCGGGACTGTCCACGAAGTCATGAACGCACCGCGCCAGGAGTACACCCGCACCCTGGTGGCGGCAGCCGCCTGAGGAAGACCATGTCCACGGCTCGCGCGCCCACTGCCATTCCCGAGTCCGAGGTCGAGATCACCGCGATGCGGGCGCAGGGCGCGGGCGGGCAGAACGTCAACAAGGTCTCCAGCGCCATCCACCTGCGCTTCGACATCGTCAACTCATCGTTGCCCGAAGACCACAAGGAACGGCTGCTGGCGCTGAACGACCAGCGCATCACGCGCGACGGAGTGCTGGTGATCAAGGCCCAGACCCAGCGCAGTCAGGAAATGAACCGGGCAGAGGCGTTCGGCCGGCTGCAGGAGATCGTCGACGGTGTGGCCGAGCCGCCCCGCATCCGCCGGCCGACCAAGCCGACCAAGGCCTCCAAACGACGCCGGCTGGAAGGCAAGAATTTGCGCTCCCAGGTCAAGTTGCTGCGCGGCAAAGTGACCGAATAGGCGGCGTGGGCGACGCGCCGAAAGCCCGCGCTGGCCCGAGCGGAAATCACCTGCAACACCTTGCAAAACAAGGAGTTACGCGGTACAATCCTTGCTTCACGACCAAACGGGCGGGTAATCACCGCCCGTTTTTTTTGGTCGATCGCTTTTGGAGCAGACGAAAAACAGTGGCACTGCAGGACATCGCCTTGCAAACCGTGACCGGTTTGGGATACCAACTGGTGGAGATCGAAAGATCCGCCGGGGGCTTGCTGCGCATCACGATCGACCTGCCCTGGAATCCGGCGCAGGAACAGTTCATCACGGTCGAAGACTGCGAAAAGGTGACCCGCCAGCTGCAGTTTGCGCTGGAAGTCGAAGGAACGGAATACACCCGGCTCGAGGTGTCCTCGCCGGGGCTGGACCGACCGCTGAAGAGCGAGCAGGATTTTGAGCGTTTTGCCGGCCAGGCGGTCGATATCACGCTGAAGGCGCCGATGGGCGCTGCGGCCGCTGGCCAGGTCAGCGCCAGCCGCAAGAAGTTTCGCGGCACGCTGGAGCGGGCGGAGAACGGCGGCTGGCAGATCGTCTGGAGCGATGCGCCGGCGCCCAAGCCGGGCCAGAGGGTGAGCAGCAAGCGGGCGCCGGTGCCGATGCAGGTGTTGGGCTTCACGCAGGACGAGCTGAAGGAAGCGCGGCTGGCGCCGATCGTTGATTTCAAGGGCCGCAGGGGCGGCACGGCGGGCGAGGACGTTGCGAACGAGCCGTCCGGCCCCAACTGATTTTGAGAGACAGGAGAGTCGTGACATGAATCGCGAATTGTTGATGCTGGTAGACGCGATCTCGCGCGAGAAGAACGTCGAGCGCGACGTCGTCTTTGGCGCGGTCGAATCTGCCATGGCGCAAGCGACCAAGAAGCTGTACCAAGGCGATGTGGATATCCGTGTGGTGGTCGACCGCGACAGCGGCGACTACGAGACCTTCCGCCGCTGGCACGTCGTTCCGGACGAGGCCGGCCTGCAACTGCCCGACCAGGAAATCCTGCATTTCGAGGCCAAGGAAGAGATGCCCGACATCGAGGTGGACGAGTACATCGAGGAAGCAGTTCCTTCGGTGCCGATCGGCCGCATCGGCGCGATGGCCGCCAAGCAGGTGATCCTGCAGAAGATCCGCGACGCCGAGCGCGAGATGCTGCTGAACGACTTCATGTCGCGCGGCGACAAGATCTTCGTGGGCACCGTCAAGCGCATGGACAAGGGCGACATCATTGTCGAATCCGGCCGGGTCGAAGGGCGTCTGCGCCGCGGCGAGATGATCCCCAAGGAGAACCTGCGCAACGGCGACCGGGTCCGAGCCATGATCATGGAGGTGGACCTGACGCTGCGCGGCGCGCCCATCATCCTGTCGCGCTCGGCCCCCGAGTTCATGATGGAGCTGTTCCGCCAGGAAGTGCCGGAGATCGAACAGGGACTGCTCGAGATCAAGACCTGCGCCCGCGATCCGGGCAGCCGCGCCAAGATCGCCGTCCTGTCGCACGACAAGCGGGTCGACCCGATCGGCACCTGCGTCGGTGTGCGCGGCACCCGTGTCAATGCCGTGACCAACGAGCTGGCCGGCGAGCGCGTCGACATCGTGCTGTGGTCGGAAGACCCGGCGCAGTTCGTGATCGGCGCCCTGGCGCCTGCCAACGTCTCCTCGATCGTCGTCGATGAGGAGAAGCATGCGATGGACGTCGTCGTCGATGAAGAGAATCTGGCGATCGCGATCGGCCGTGGCGGCCAGAATGTGCGCCTGGCCTCCGATCTGACGGGCTGGAAGATCAACATCATGGACGCGAACGAATCGGCCCAGAAGCAGGCCGAGGAGACCGGCACCATCCGCGCGCTGTTCATGGAAAAGCTGGACGTGGATCAGGAGATCGCCGACATCCTGTTCGCCGAGGGCTTCACCAGCCTGGAAGAAGTCGCTTACGTCCCCATCTCCGAGATGCTGGAAATCGAGAGCTTCGACGAGGACACCGTCAACGAACTGCGCGCCCGCGCCAAGGATGCCCTGCTGACGATGGAAATCGCCCGCGAAGAGAGCGTCGAAGAGGTGTCGCAGGACCTGCGCGATCTCGAGGGCCTGACTCCCGAGCTGATCACCAAGCTGGCCGAGGCCGGCGTCCACACCCGCGACGACCTGGCCGACCTGGCCGTCGATGAATTGACCGAAATCACGGCCCAGTCTGCGGACGAGGCCAAAACCCTGATCATGAAAGCGCGCGAGCACTGGTTCACCACTGCCACAGCCGCCGAAGAGTGATGGAAGGTATCGCAACACATGTCCAGTACGACCGTCGCCGAGTTCGCAACCGAACTCAAAAAATCTCCCGACACGCTGCTTGAGCAGCTTCGCAGCGCAGGTGTGGCCAAAGCGGCCGCCACCGACGCGATCAGCGAAGCCGACAAGCAAAAGCTGCTCGGCTACCTGCAGGCCAGCCACGGCACAGCCGCGCCCGAGCGCAAGAAGATCACCCTGGTGAAGAAATCCACCAGCGAGATCAAGCAGGCCGACTCGTCGGGCAAGGCCCGCACCATCCAGGTGGAAGTGCGCAAGAAGCGCACCTTCATCAAGCGCGACGAGGGCGGCGACACGGCCGTGGTCGAGGCGCCCGAGCCCGAAGTGCAGCACGCGGCACCGGCCGGCCAGCACATCGACGAAGCCGAACTCCGCCGCCGCGAGGAAGAAGCGCGACGCCAGGCCGAACTGATCCGCCGCCAGGAAGATGACCTGGCGGAGAAGCGCCGCCTGCGCGAGGACGCCGAGAAGCGTGACCGCGAAGCCGAAGAGCGTGCCGCGCATTACGCGGCCACCGAAGAACAGAAGAAGGCCACTGCCACCACGGTGAAAGCCGAAGCGACGCAGGAAGCCATCGACGCCGCCGCCGCCCGTGCCGCGGCGCAGCTGGAAGCACGCGAAAAGGCCGCCGCGGAATCGAAGGCCCGCGCCGATGAGGAAGCCGCGCGAGCCGCAGACCTCGGCGAGCGCCGCCGCAAGGCCGAGGCCGAAGCCGCCGCCATCCGTTCGATGATGTCCGCGCCCAAGAAGGTGCTGGTGCCACACAAGCCGCCGGAAAAGGCCGTGGCCCGGGCCGAGCCGGTCAAGCCCGGCGCGAAGGGCACGCTGCACAAGCCGGCAGTCGGCACCGGCACCGGCCGTCCGGCCCCGGGCGCAGCCGCGCCCGCGGCGCCCGGCGGCGCCGGCAAGGAAGTTAAGTCGGCCAAGCTGTCCTCCAGCTGGGCTGGCGATCCGGCCAAGAAAAAGGCCATCCCGACCCGCGGCGATGCCTCGGGCGGCGTCGGCCGCAACAGCTGGCGCGGCGGGCCGCGTGGCCGCAGCCGCAACGACCGCGATCACCGCGACGAGCAGGTGCAGAGCGCGCCGGTCGAAGCGCGCGTGATCGAGGTGCACGTGCCGGAAACCATCACGGTGGCCGAACTGGCGCACAAAATGGCCGTCAAGGCCTCCGAGGTGATCAAGCACCTGATGAAGCTGGGCCAGATGGTCACCATCAACCAGCCGCTGGACCAGGACACGGCCATGATCGTGGTCGAGGAAATGGGCCACAAGGCCGTGACCGCGGCACTGGACGATCCGGAAGCGTTCACCGAAGAGGACGTCGGCGCCACCGGGGGCGAATCGCTGCCCCGTGCGCCGGTGGTCACCGTCATGGGCCACGTCGACCACGGCAAGACATCGCTGCTGGACTACATCCGCCGCGCCAAGGTCGCCGCGGGCGAGGCTGGCGGCATCACCCAGCACATCGGCGCGTACCACGTGCAGACCGATCGCGGGATGATCTCGTTCCTGGACACTCCGGGCCACGAGGCGTTCACCGCCATGCGGGCCCGCGGCGCAAAGGCGACCGACATCGTGATCCTGGTGGTGGCGGCCGACGACGGCGTCATGCCGCAAACCAAGGAAGCCATCAAGCACGCGAAGGCGGCAGGTGTGCCGATCGTGGTCGCAATCAACAAGATCGACAAGCCCGATGCCAACGCGGACCGCGTCAAGCAGGAACTGGTTGCCGAAGAGGTGGTGCCGGAAGAGTACGGCGGTGAATCACCGTTCGTTGCCGTTTCGGCCAAGACCGGCGCGGGCATCGACGCCCTGCTGGAGCAGGTGCTGCTGCAGGCCGAAGTGCTCGAACTGAAGGCTCCGATCGACGCGCTGGCCAAGGGCCTGGTGATCGAAGCCCAGCTGGACAAGGGCCGCGGCCCGGTGGCGACCGTGCTGGTCCAGTCCGGCACGCTCAAGACTGGCGACGTCGTGCTGGCCGGCCAGACCTATGGCCGGGTGCGCGCGATGCTGGACGAGAACGGCAAGGCGATCAAGACCGCGGGTCCGTCGATCCCGGTGGAGATCCAGGGCCTGACCGAAGTGCCGCAGGCGGGCGACGAGTTCATGGTGATGACCGATGAGCGTCGTGCCCGCGAAATCGCAACCTACCGTGCCGGCAGGTTCCGCAACACCAAGCTGGCCAAGCAGCAGGCGTCCAAGCTGGAGAACATGTTCACCGACATGACGGCCGGCGAAATCAAGATGCTGCCGATCATCATCAAGGCCGACGTGCAGGGTTCGCAGGAAGCGCTGGCGCAGTCGCTGCTCAAGCTGTCGACCGACGAGGTGAAGGTGCAGCAGGTGTACTCCGCCGTCGGCGCCATCAGCGAGTCGGATGTCAACCTCGCGATCGCCTCCAAGGCG
>JACMQP010000638.1 GCA_014376915.1 Ramlibacter sp. | reverse complement strand
CGTCGGGCCGCCGGCCGACGATGTCGGTGAAGGTGCCGCCGCGGTCGATCCAGAATTGCCAGCGTGGGCCGGCCGGGGAAGTATTGGTGTTCATGAAGAATGCGTTGGAGCAGCGCCGGCAATCCTACCGCCCCGGCCCGGTTGCCCGGCGCAGCACAGTCAAATCCGCTTGGCCCACCAGCCGATCGATCGGCGCGTTCCAGCGACCCGGAGGCATTGGGGGAAACACCGGAGACGCTGGCGTGGTCCTTGCATTTATCCTTGCATCCTCACTCATACCCGCATTGTCCCGGAGCGACCATGAACTTCATCCCTGCCCTAATTACCCTGGCCCTGGCCGGCGCCAGCAGCGCCTTCGCCCAGACCAAGTGGGACCTGCCGGCCGCTTACCCGGCGACCAACTTCCATTCCGAGAACCTGGTGCAGTTCGCCAACGACGTCGAGAAGGCCAGTGGCGGCAAGCTCAAGATCCAGGTCCACGCCAACGCATCCCTGTTCAAGGCCAACGAGATCAAGCGCGCCGTTCAAGGTGGCCAGGCACCCATCGGCGAGGTGCTGCTGGTCAATTTCGAAAATGAGAATCCGATCTACGGCGCGGATGGTTTGCCGTTCCTTGCCACCAGTTACGCCGAGTCCAAAAAGCTCGCCGCCGCGCAGAAGCCGGCGCTGGACAAGCTGCTTGGCGCCCAGGGCATGAAGCTGCTGTACACCGTGCCGTGGCCGCCGCAGGGCATCTATGTCAACAAGGAAATCGCTTCTGTGGCGGAGATGCGCGGCCTGAAATGGCGCGCCTACAGCCCCGCAACCGCGAAGATCGCCGAGCTGATCGGCGCCCAGCCGGTCACCATCCAGGCAGCCGAACTGTCGCAGGCGCTGGCCACGGGCGTCGTCAACAGCTACATGAGTTCCGGCTCCACCGGCTACGACTCCAAGACTTATGAAAGCATCAAGTACTGGTACGACACGCAGGCCTGGCTGCCCAAGAACGCGGTGATCGTCAACCAGAAGGCTTTCGACGCACTGGACAAACCGACGCAGGAGGCCGTGCTGAAGGCCGCCGCCGAGGCGGAGACCCGCGGCTTCAGGATCAGCCAGGAAAAGAACGAGTTTTATTCCAAGGCGCTGGCCGACAAGGGGATGAAGATCATGAAGCCGTCGCCCAAGCTGATGGCCGACCTCAAGCAGGTCGGCTCGATCATGCTGGCCGACTGGCAGAAGAAAGCCGGCGCCGACGGCGCCGCCGTGGTCAACGCCTACAACAAGAAGTAAGGCGGCGTCGTTGCGCCGCTTCCTCGACCGGCTATACCTGGCCTCGGGCGCCATCGGCGCCGTTTTCATCGCGCTGATCATGGTGCTGATGGTCGCGCAGAGCATCCTGCGCGAATTCAACGTCCGCACCGGCGCGGTGAACGACGTGGTGGCCTGGTTCTGCGCCGCCGCATCGTTCTTCGCAATGGCCCATGCCTTCAAGCACGGCGATTTCGTGCGGGTGAACCTGATGCTGGAAAAGCTGCCCGCAGGACCGCGGCGGGTGCTGGAAATCATCTGCCTGTCGATCGGCAGTGTCTGCGTTGCCTATCTCGCCTTCTGGGCCAACAAGTTCACCTACGACAGCTGGGCCTTCAACGAAGTGGCGCAAGGGCTGTTGCCGATTCCGATCTGGATCCCGCAGGCCAGCTTCGCGCTGGGCTCTCTGCTGCTGCTGGTTGCCCTTGTCGACGAACTGGTGATCGTGCTGCGCGGCGGCCGGCCGACCTATGTGGTGGCGGTGGAAGAGCGCCACGCGCACGGCGATTTTTCCTCCGACGTCTGATCGTCCGCGAACAGAAAAAAACACCATGGATATATTGCTTATGGGCGGCCTGCTGCTGCTGATCATGATGCTGCTGCTGGCCGGCGGCGTCTGGATCGCGATGACACTGGCGATCTGCGGCTGGGTCGGCCAGGCCTTCTTCACCACCACCTCGCCGGGCAACAACCTGTTCTCGTCATTCTGGGAATCGAACGCGTCCTGGGAACTGGCGGCGCTGCCGCTGTTCATCTGGATGGGAGAGATCCTGTTCCGCAGCAAGCTGAGCGAGGAAATGTTCGAAGGCCTGCGGCCGTGGCTGAACCGCGTGCCGGGCCGCCTGATGCACACCACCATCCTGGGCTGCGGCATCTTCGGCTCGGTCTCCGGTTCTTCGGCCGCCACCTGCGCCACGATCTCCAAGGTGGCCTTGCCCGAGCTGCTCAAACGCGGCTACAGCGAGAAGCTCGCGCTCGGCTCGCTGGCCACCGCCGGCACGCTGGGCATCCTGATTCCGCCGTCGATCACGATGGTGGTCTACGCCGTGGCAGCGGACGCTTCGATCATCCGCATCTTCCTGGCCGGCTTCCTGCCAGGCTTCCTGTTGATGGCGCTGTTCTCGGGCTACATCATCTGGTGGAGCCTGCGCCATCCCGACCAGGTGCCGCCAGCCGATCCGCCGACCAGCTTCCTCGAAAAGATCCGGCTCTCGGGCAACCTGATTCCTTGCGGAGCGCTGATCGTGTTCATCGTCTGGGTCCTGATCGCGGGCTATGCGACGGCCACCGAGTGCGCTGCGTACGGCGTGGTCGGCTCGCTGGCGCTGGCATGGTGGAGCAAGTCGCTGACCTGGAAGACGTTCTGCGAGGGCCTGATGGGCACCACCCGCACCAGCTGCATGATCATGTTCATCCTGGCTGGCGCGTCGTTCCTGACCAAGACCATGGCCTTCACCGGCATCCCGCGCGAGCTGGCCAACTGGGTGGATGCGATGCACCTGTCGCCCTACGCGCTGATCACGGTACTCACGGTGGTTTACCTGATCCTCGGCACGGCCCTGGACGGCATCAGCATGATCGTGCTGACCAGCGCCGTGGTGCTGCCCATGATCCAGAAGGCCGGCTTCGACCTGGTGTGGTTCGGCATCTTCATCGTGCTGCTAGTGGAGATCGCGGAAGTGACGCCGCCGGTGGGATTCAACCTGTTCGTGCTGCAGAACATGACCGGCAAGGACAGCAACACGATCGCCAGGGCGGCGCTCCCGTTCTTCGCCTGCCTAGTGGTCTGCATCGTTCTGATCACGGTGTTTCCGCAGATCGTCACCATCCTGCCCGACATCGTGATGGGCAAGGAAAAGTAGCCGCGCGCTTCCTGCGCGGCATCGGCAATCACTAGATCGCCGTCATCCGGCTGAAGTCCGGCATGGCGCCGCTCGCGAATCCCGGGCCGGCCAGCGAACCGAGCGCGATCCTGCCGTCGCGGATGGCCAGCCGCACCGCGCCCTGCGTGTCCTCGTAAACATCGGGATGCGCCGCCAGGAAGGCCAGCTGCTCCTGCCGCCCCTGCGCCGCCATCCCGTTGACGTAGTGGTGGCCGTTGCGCTCGACGTGCGTGATGCCCAGCAGGTTCACCAGCGCCAGGTCCTGCTGCACCGACAGGCCGGCCTGCGTCGTCAGGTCCTCGGCCGACATGAAGCAGACCTCGTGGCCGGCCTCCTGGT
>JACMQP010000637.1 GCA_014376915.1 Ramlibacter sp. | reverse complement strand
CGGCACCAGCGCCGTGGGCGACACCGCGGCGTAAGCCTGCAGCTTGTGGTCGCCGCGGGCCAGGTGCACCGGCAGGTAGTCGTACGCCAGGCCCTTGAGTTCGAGCGCGATGCGCACGCGAAACGATGCGGAGGAGCGGAAATAGTTATAGAGCTTCATGCCGGCGAGCATAAACCGGCCGGCGCCGCTCCAAGGCGTTGTGCCCACTACACTGCGCTGACTTCCGGAGACCCATATGCTGCATCCCCAGGCCCGCGCGCTGCTGAAACTGATCGAGGAAAAGGGCCTGCCGCCGACCCACACGCTGACTCCGGCAGAAGCGCGGCGCTGGTACCGCGAGCGCCGCTTCGTCACCCAGCCGCAGCCGCCCGAGGTCGCGCTGGTGCAGGAGCTTCATGCGGCGGGCCCCGCGGGCACGATCGCACTGCGGCTGTACCGGCCGCTGGGCAGCGCGCCGGAGCAGCTGCTCCCGGTGCTGGTGTTCTTCCATGGCGGCGGGTGGGTGATCGGCGACCTGGACAGCCACGACACCCTGTGCCGCGAACTGGCCAACGGCTCGGGCTGCGCAGTGGTCGCAGTCGATTACCGGATGGGGCCCGAGCATCGCTTTCCTGGCGCAGTCGACGACGCGCTCGCGGCCACCCGCTGGATTCACGCCCATGCCGCATCGCTGCAGCTGGATGCGAACCGGATGGCGGTGGGTGGCGACAGCGCCGGCGGCAACCTCGCGGCGGTGGTGGCGATCGCGGCACGCGACGCCGGCGACCTGCCGATCGCGTTCCAGCTGTTGATCTACCCGGCCACCGACATGCGGCGCGGGGCGGCTTCGCACGCCAGCAATGGCGAAGGCTATCTGTTGACCAGGGACACGATCACGTACTTCCACGACCACTACATCGATGACGCCCGCCATGACCTCGACTGGCGGGCGTCGCCGCTGCTGCACAGCGACCTGTCGCTACTGCCGGCAGCGTTCGTGCTGACCGCCGGCTATGACCCGCTGCGCGACGAGGGCCTGCAATACGCGCAGGCGCTGACGGAGGCCGGAAGCAAGGCTGCACTGGTGTGCTTCGAGCGGCAGATCCACGGCTTCATCACCATGGGCAAGGTGCTCGACGAAGCCAACACAGCCGTTGCCCTCTGTGCGTCACAGCTGAAGCAGGCGCTAAACTGACCCGGCCACACAGAGGAGAAAACAATGATTCTTGAAATTGCGGACATCCGCATCCAGCCCGGCCAGCAGGCCGCCTTCGACGAAGCGATCCAGCGCGGCATCGCCACCGTGGCGTCGAAAGCCAAGGGGTTCCAGGGCTTCAAGGTCAACAAGTGCATCGAGACGCCCGAGCGTTACATCCTGCAGATTTTCTGGGACACGCTGGAAGACCACACCGTCTCCTTCCGCCAGGGCCCGCTGTTCGCGCAGTGGCGAGCGATCGTCGGGCCGTTCTTCGCAGCACCGCCACTGGTCGAGCATTTCGACACGCTGGCGAAGTCCGGCGTGCAATAGCCCACAGCCCTCAGGGCTGGTCGGTCGGTTGGCGGCGCTCCCAGGCAAGGCCGGCCAGCGCCACATCCTGCAAACCCACGCCGACCGCCTTGTAGATGGTCACTTCGTCGGCAGTGCGGCGCCCCTGCGCCCGGCCCGTCACCAGATCCGCCAATTCG
>JACMQP010000636.1 GCA_014376915.1 Ramlibacter sp. | reverse complement strand
ACACCCGGCACCGTGGGCTACCACCTGTCGACGGTCGGCGCCGAGCGGGGCGTGACCACCGGGCGCAGCCGCCGCTGCGGCTGGTTCGACGCGGCGCTGCTGAAGCGCTCGGCCCAGGTCAACGGCCTGTCGGGCCTGTGCATCACCAAGCTCGACGTGCTGGACGGCATCAAGGAGCTCAAGCTGTGCACCGGCTACGAGCTGGATGGCGAGCTCACAGACATCCTGCCGATGGGCGCCGACGAGATCGCGCGCTGCAAGCCGGTTTACGAGACCATGGAAGGCTGGACCGACAGCACGGTGGGCGTGACGCAGTACGACAAGCTGCCGGTCAATGCGCGGCTGTACCTGCAGCGCATCGAGCACTTCGCCGGCGTGCCGATCCACCTGATCTCCACCAGCCCGGACCGCGACCACACCATCATGATGCGGCATCCGTATCTCGCCTGACGACGCAACGATTTTGAGGAACCACACATGTTGACGGAAGACGGCAAGCACCTGTATGTGAGCTACGACGAGTATCACAACCTGATCGAGAAGCTGGCGATCAAGGTGCACCAGTCGGGCTGGGAATTCGACACCATCCTGTGCCTGGCCCGCGGCGGCATGCGCCCGGGGGACATCCTTTCGCGCATCTTCGACAAGCCGCTGGCGATCATGTCGACCAGTTCCTACCGCGCCGACGCCGGCACCATCCAGGGCCACCTGGACATCGCGCGCTTCATCACCACGCCCAAGGGCGAAATCGCCGGCCGGGTGCTGCTGGTGGACGACCTCGCCGACTCGGGCAAAACGCTGCACGCCGTCATCGACATGCTGCGCAACAACTACCAGCCGATCAGCGAGCTGCGCAGCGCCGTGATCTGGACCAAGGGCTTGTCGAACTTCCAGCCCGATTACTCGGTGGAGTTCCTGCCCACCAATCCCTGGATCCACCAGCCGTTCGAGAGCTACGACAGCATGGGCGCGCAGAAGCTGCTGGAGAAGTGGAAGGTGTGAGCGGCACGCTCGACCTTGAAATTCCTCCCCACACATGGGGAGGCAAGCGGCTGGTTTTCCCCGCAGCCGTTGAACTGTCAAAGTTGACAGGTAGACGAGCTGCCCATCGCGCGCCATATTCGCGCCATGCCACTGTCAACCCAGCCGGTTTCGCCGGCCGCCGATCCGCTTGAACAGCGCAAGGCGCTGGCGTTGCGTCGCGGCCCGACCCTGGGTGTTGCCGCTGCGGGCGGTGTGGCGGGCCCGGCCCTGGTGGTCATCGCCTGGTGGCTGACCCGCGACCGGCAGTTCGTGGGCGAAACGGCGTGGTGCGTGTTCGTGGTTGGCGTGGCGGTGCTGGCAGGCTGCTACTCGCGCGCGATGCGCTGCGCGGACCGGCTCAGGCACATGCGCCGGCAGGTCTGGATGCCCGCGGCCGCCAGGCTCCGGTCGGTCGCCGGCCGCTACCAGGTCCGCTATGACTACGACCGGTTCACGGCTCGGGAATTCGAGGCCTTGCGGGTGGGCCAGCTGTATCTGCGGCTGGGATGCGCGGCGCTGTTCGCGGCCGGCACCGCCGTCCTCACCTGGACCGTCTTCACCCACTTCGTCTGGAGCTGACGGTCGTTCGCCGACGGCTGGCTGTCAACGCTGCCCGAACGCGGCGCCTTCGAACAGGTCCTTGAACTCGCGCGGCTGGGAACGCCAGTACTGTTTCGGCGCGGTCACATGCGCGCCGAGCGCGGCGGCCGCATGCCAGGGCCAGCGCGGGTCGTACAGCATGGCGCGGGCCAGCGAGACCGCATCGGCTTCGTCGCCGGCGATGATGGCCTCGGCCTGCAGCGGTTCGGTGATCAGGCCGACGGCGATGGTCGGCAGGCCCACCTCCGCCTTCACCCGCTGCGCGTACGGCACCTGGTAGCCCGGCCCGAGCTTGATCGCCTGCTGGGGCGACACGCCACCAGTGGTGACGTGGATCGCCGCGCAGCCGCGTCGCGCCAGCTCTTT
>JACMQP010000135.1 GCA_014376915.1 Ramlibacter sp. | reverse complement strand
CCGAAGCTGCCGGGCTCCGCGACCCAGCACCGGCCGGGCCTGGCCGGTGCGCCGTTCGAGGCCGTCGGCGTCTCGCTGGTGTTCCACCCGCGCAATCCGTACGCGCCGACGGTGCACATGAACGTGCGCATGCTGTCGGCCATGCCCGAAGGTGGGGAGCCGGTGGCCTGGTTCGGCGGCGGCATGGATCTGACGCCGTACTACGGCTTCGAGGAGGATGCGGTGCATTTCCACACCATTTGCCGCGAGGCCCTGGCGCCATTCGGTCCCGACAAGCACCCGCGCTTCAAGGCCTGGTGCGACGACTACTTCAGCCTCAAGCACCGGGGCGAGCAGCGCGGCATCGGCGGCATCTTCTTCGACGACTTCGCCGAGGGCGGCTTCGAGCCGGGTTTCGGCATGATGCGGTCGGTCGGCGACGCCTTCCTGGCCGCCTACCTGCCGATCCTGGCCCGGCGCAAGGACACGCCCTACGGCGAGCGCGAGCGCGGCTTCCAGCTCTATCGGCGCGGCCGCTACGTGGAATTCAACCTGGTCTGGGACCGTGGCACCCACTTCGGCCTGCAGTCGGGCGGCCGCACCGAATCGATCCTGATGTCGATGCCGCCGCTGGCCAGCTGGGCCTACCGGCAGGTGCCGGCGCCTGGCACGTCCGAAGACGACCTGTACCGTAAATTCCTGGTGCGACGGGAGTGGGTTTGAACCTGATGCGCATCGGTATGTTCGGCGGCGCCTTCGATCCGCCGCACCTGGGCCATGTGGCGTTGGCCCGCGCGGCGGTGGAACAGTTGAAGCTCGACCAGCTGCTGGTGTTCCCGACCGGACAGGCCTGGCACAAGGCGCGCGAGCTGTCGCCGGCGGCGCACCGTCTGGCGATGGCGCAACTGGCGTTTGCGGATGTGCCGCGGGCCAGGGTCGACGGCCGCGAACTGCAGCGTTTGGGACCGACCTTCACGGTGGACACGCTGCGCGAGCTGCATGGCGAGTTTCCGCAGGCGGAATTCCTGCTGGTGATCGGTGCCGACCAGGCCGAATCGCTGCATGGCTGGCGCGAAACCGCCGAGATCGCCCGGCTCGCTACGATTTCGATAGCTGCTCGGGCCCGTCCCACCTCGGATGCGCCACCTTTTGATGCCTCACGATTGCCGCCTGGACGGCGCAAGCCGGTGGAATTGCCGCCAATGCCAGTCAGTTCGACCGAAATCCGGCAGCGTGCCAGCGCCGGGCAGGACATTTCCGGTCTGGTTCCGGCGGCCGTTGCAGGCTATATTGCCCAACATCACCTTTACCCATCCCACTGATGACCCAAGACGCCGCCTCCGCAAGAAAAGACACGCAAAAACTTCAGCGGGCCATCGTCGATGGCCTGGAAGATGTGAAGGCGCACGACATCCAGGTTTTCAACACCGAACACCTTTCGCCGCTGTTCGAGCGCGTGATCGTGGCTTCGGGCACTTCCAACCGCCAGACCAAGGCGCTCGCCTCCAGCGTGCGCGACGCGGTGCGTGAAGCCGGCTTCCCCAAGCCGCGCATCGAAGGCGAGGAAAACGGCGAATGGATCATCGTCGACTGTGGCGCCGCCGTCGCGCACATCATGCAGCCGGCGATCCGCCAGTACTACCACCTCGAAGAGATCTGGGGCGACAAGCCGGTGCGGCTGAAGTTCGGCGCGCCCAAGCCGGCCGAAGCGTCCGCGCCGGAGCCGAAAGCCCCGGCCAAGAAGGCCGGCAAAAAGGTCGCCGAGGGCGAGATGACTTCACTGCGCCGCAGCAGCGCGGCCAAGACCGCGGTGAAGGCTGCCGAGCGCGAGGCCAAGGAAGAAAAAGCGCGGGCGACGCCGGCCAGGAAGGGCGCGTCGCGTCCCACGGTCGGCCGCACCCGCGCCCAGCCGGCAGGAAAATCGGCAGCCCGGCCCGCCGCCAGGACCGGCAGCAAGACGCCGGTGAAGGTGGTCGGCAAGCCGCCCGCGAAGAAGGCGCCGACCAAGAAGGCGCCGGCGAAGAAGACCGCGAGCAAGGCGCCCAGCCGCCGCAAATGAAGTTGTTCGTGGTGGCGGTCGGCCAGCGGGTGCCCGACTGGACCCAGACCGCCTGGGACGACTACGCCAAGCGCTTCCCGTCCGAGCTCAAAGTGGAGCTGAAGGCCGTCAAGACCGAGCCACGCGGCTCGAAAACCCTGGAGACGATCTACGCCGCCGAGCGCGAACGCATCGAGGCGGCGATTCCGCGCGGGACGCGGATCGTGGCGCTGGACGAGCGCGGCACGGCGCTCACCACGATGGCGCTGGCGAACAAGTTGAAGGACTGGCAGCTGGCGAGCGACGACGTGGCGCTGGTGATCGGCGGGCCCGACGGCCTGGATCCCGGCTTCAAGCAGGCCGCGCACGAGCGCATCCGCCTGTCCGACCTGACTCTGCCGCACGCGATGGTGCGGGTGCTGTTGGTGGAGCAGCTCTATCGCGCCTGGTCGATCAACGCCAACCATCCGTACCACCGTGAATGACGCAACCGCCATCCCGGCCTCCGTCGCGCCGGAAATGGCATCTTCTTTCATCTATCTCGCCTCGCAAAGCCCGCGCCGGCGCCAGTTGCTCGAGCAGCTCGGGGTGACCTACGAACTGCTGTTGCCCGACGCCGGCGAGGACACCGAATCGATTGAGGCCGTGCTGCCCGGCGAGGCGCCGGCGCCATATGTGCGGCGGGTCACCGGTCTCAAGCTCGATGCCGCGCTGGAGCGGCTCAGGCAACGCAGGCTGCCACCGGCGCCGGTGCTGTGCTCTGACACCACCGTGGCGCTGGGTCGCACGATTTACGGCAAGCCCGAGGACGGCCCCGATGCCGGCCGCATGCTGCGCGCGCTGGCCGGCCACACGCATCGCGTGCTGACGGCCGTCGCCATTGCCAGCGGCCAGCGCCGGCTGGAGGCGCTGAGCGAATCGCGCGTGACGTTCGCGTCGATGAGCCGCGCCCAGATCCAGGCCTACGTGGCCAGCGGCGAGCCGATGGGCAAGGCCGGTGCCTATGCGGTGCAGGGCCGGGCCGCGGCGTTCATCCCGCGGATCAGCGGCTCCTACTCTGGCATCATGGGATTGCCCATGCATGAGACAGCGCAACTGCTGCATGCATGCGGAGTCTTTTGATTTTGCGGGACAGACCTTCAGCTCTGTCCTCAA
Organism: Ramlibacter sp.; assembly: GCA_014376915.1. The sequence continues at coordinate 4,546 of JACMQP010000135.1, read as the reverse complement.
CTGACTAGGTCTTATGCAGCAGGACATCCTGATCAACTGGTCGCCGCAGGAAACGCGGGTGGCCGTCGTCGAGAACGGAGCGGTGCAGGAACTGCACGTCGAACGCACGCTGGAGCGGGGCCTGGTCAGCAACGTCTACCTGGGCAAGGTGGCGCGGGTGCTGCCAGGCATGCAGTCGGCCTTCATCGACATCGGGCTGGAGCGCGCGGCGTTCCTGCACGTCGCCGACGTCTGGCACCGCCAGCCCGAAGGCGAGCCGCCCGGGTTCGTGCGCAACAGCGCGCCCCAGGTTCCGATCGAGAAGCAGGTGTTCGAGGGCCAGGCGCTGATGGTGCAGGTGATCAAGGACCCGATCGGCACCAAGGGCGCGCGGCTGTCCACCCAGATCAGCATCGCCGGCCGCCTGCTGGTCTTTCTGCCGCAGGACGACCACGTCGGCGTCTCGCAGAAGATTCCCACCGACCAGCGCGACGCGCTGCGCGGACGGTTGCAGAAGCTGGTGGGAGCGGCCGGCGGCGGCTTCATCCTGCGCACCAACGGCGAAGATGCGAGCGACGCCGAACTGGCCGAAGACATCGCCTACCTGCGCAAGACCTGGGAGCGCATCAGCGACGCGGCCAAGCGGCTGCCGCCGACGTCGCTGCTGCACCAGGACCTGAACCTGCTGCAGCGCGTGTTGCGCGACCTGGTGAGCGAGGAGACGCAAGCCATCCGGCTCGACTCGAAAGAGCAGTTCGCGATGCTCCAGGCCTTCGCCCAGGAATTCATGCCGTCGGCGGCCGAACGGCTGGCGCTGTACAAGGGCGAGCGGCCGATCTTCGACCTGTTCTCGATCGACGAGGAGATCGCCAAGGCGCTGGGCAAGCGGGTGGACCTCAAGTCCGGCGGCTACCTGATCGTCGACCAGACCGAGGCGCTCACCACGGTGGATGTCAACACCGGTGCCTTCGTCGGCGCCCGCAACTTCGACGACACCATCTTCAAGACCAACCTCGAGGCGGCGCAGGCGATTGCGCGGCAGCTGCGGCTGCGCAATCTGGGCGGCATCATCATCGTGGACTTCATCGACATGGGCCGGGAAGACCACCGGGAAGCCGTGCTGGCGGAGTTCCGCAAGCAGCTGGCGCGGGACCGGGTCAAGACCATGTCGGGCGGTTTCTCGCAGCTGGGGCTGGTCGAGATGACGCGCAAGCGCACCCGCGAATCGCTGGCCCACATGCTTTGCGAGCCGTGCGAGGCCTGCCAGGGCAAAGGCACGGTCAAGACCGCGCGCAGCGTCTGCTACGACATCCTGCGCGAGATCCTGCGGGAAGCCCGCCAGTTCAACCCGCGCGAATACCGCGTCGTCGCCTCGCCCAAGGTGATCGAGCTGTTCCTGGACGAGGAGAGCCAGCACCTGGCCGGCCTGTCGGAGTTCATCGGCAAGCCGGTCTCGCTGCAGAGCGAAAGCGCGATGGGCCAGGAGCAATACGACATCGTGTTGCTTTAGTTCAATTTTGCGGGACAGACCAAGCCAGGCTTGCCCTGTCCTCAACCGTTCAAACGTCAATGCGTCCGCCGATCCCGATCCTGACCTACCACCAAGTGGAAACGCCGCCTGAGAAAGGCACGCCGTTCCGCAGCCTGGTGGTGTCGCCCGCCGCGTTCGCGCGGCAGATGGGCCTGCTCAAGGCACTGGGTTACCGCGGCCTTTCGATGACGGCGCTGGAGCCCTACCTGCGCGGCGAGAGGCGGGGCCGTGTGGTGGGCATCACGCTGGACGACGGCTACGTCAACAACCTGCAGCACGCGCTGCCGGTGCTGACGCGGCACGGATTTTCCGCCACCTGCTACGTGGTCAGCGGGCAGATGGGCGGCTCCAATGTCTGGGACCACGGCAAGGGCATCCCGGCCCGGCAGCTGATGGACGCCGCGCAGCTCAGGGCCTGGGTGGCCGGCGGGCAGGAAATCGGTGCGCATACCCGTAACCACGTGGACCTGCGGCAGGCCGACGATTCGACGGCGTTCCAGGAAATCGCTGGCTGCAAGCGGGAACTGGAGCACCGGGTGGAGGCGGAAGTGCGCCACTTCTGCTATCCGTACGGCTCGCACGAGCACAAGCACGCCGCCATGGCGAAGGCCGTCGGTTATCGCACCGCGACCACCACGCAGCGTTCGCGGGCGCTCGCGGGCGACGACTTGTTCGAGCTGCCACGGGTGCCGGTGCTGCGTTCGACGACGCTGCCGGTGCTGTGGCTGAAGCTGGCGACCGGCTACGAAGACCGGAAGCGGCAATGAGTGGGCCCGCCCGGCGACTGCGGGTGGCGGTGTTGAACCGCGTGTTCAGCAGCAGCGGCGGCGGGGCCGAAAGCTATTCGATCCGGCTGGTGGAGCAGCTCGCCGCGCGCCACGAGATCCATGTGTTCGCGCAGCAGATCGCGCACCAGTGGCCGGGCGTGACCTACCACCGCGTCTCCAGTCCGTTGGCCAAGCCGCGCTGGATCAACCAGCTCTGGTACGCGACGGCGACCTGGCTGGCGACGCGCCGGGGCTTCGACGTGGTCCATTCGCACGAGAACAGCTGGCACGGCCGCGTGCAGACCATTCATGTCAGGCCGGTGCGCCACAACCTGCTCGCCGGCCGCACCGGCTGGCGGCGGGCGCTGCGCTGGCTGAAGATCGCCACCAGCCCGCGGTTGCTGACCTACCTGTGGCTCGAGGGCGCGCGCTTCCGGCAGCGGCCCGGCCAGCAAGTGGTGCTGACCTCGTCCAGCCTGCAGGCCGACGCGGTCGCCGCCTATCCGCATGCCGCGGGTGCGATGTCCGTCGTCACGCCGGGCGTGGCCATGCCCGAGCCCGGCTGGGACCCGGCCACGGCCCGCCGCGAACTGGGCCTGCCGGCCGGCGCCCGGCTGCTGTTGTTTGTCGCGAACGACTACGCGCGAAAGGGGCTGGCCACGCTGCTGGAAGCGCTGGCGCTGCTGCCGCGCGACTTGCAGCTGGTGGTGGTCGGCCACCCGGGCCAGCAGCGGCGCTTCAGCGACATCGCCGCGGCGCTCGGTGTCTCCCAGCAGGTGCACTTCCTGGGCGCGATCGATCGGCTGGCGCTGGCCTACCAGGCGGCCGACATGCTGGTGCATCCGACCCTGGAGGACACCTTTGCGATGGTCGTGCTCGAGGCGCTGGCCTACGGCTTGCCGGTGGTGGTCAGCGGGCCCGCGCGATGCGGAATTTCCACCTTGTTGCGCGATGGCCGCGAAGCGCTGCTGCTGACCGATCCGCGCGACGCGAAGGCGCTGGCCGAGGCCGTGCGTCGCGTCCTCGCCGACGATCCGCTGCGCCAGCGCCTGGCCAGCCAGGCCCGCAAGTTCGCCCGCGACCACGACTGGGAACGCGCTGCGGAGGGCTATGAGCGGCTGTACCGCGCCAGCATCACCGCGGCGAAGTGAAGCGCTACGCCAACCTGAGCGGCCGGTCTGGCACCCTCATCGCAAGGGTGCAGGCTGCCTGCGAGATCAAGCCACCAGCTTGAAATGCTTGCGGCTGAAGTCCAGGCCCGTGAGCTTTTCCAGCTTCATCGAGAGCCGGTACTTGCGCTCCTTGGGCGTGAGCTGGTAGTCGGGGTTGAAGGCAATGTGCTGCTCGGCCTGGGTCGCCAGCCAGTGCGCCATCGCCGCAGGGTGCGTGCCCTGGAATGGCGTCACGGCCTGAGGGTCGAAGTTCGCATAGTCGATCTGCATCACCTGCGAGCCGGCCCAGTACCTGGCCACCTGGTCCAGCTTGGCCTGCATCTGTTCAACCTTGCGCACCCAGCCGTAGTGGTAGATGTGGGCGCCGGCCAGCGCGGCGTGCGGATTGCGCGGCCGCTTGTGCTCGCTGGTCACCAGCCAGTACTGGCCGTCGGGCGCATAGCTGCGGATGGTGTTGCGGATCAGCCGGCACTCGCGCCGGTACCAGCCCGGGCTGACCGACACGTACTGCGGCGTGCCGTAGAAATGCAGGTAGTCGAACACCAGCGCTTCCACCGCCGGATTGCCGTGGTGCCGCTCAACCGCGGCGCGGATCGCATCGAGTTCGTTCTCGTGGACGCACTCGTCGCCTTCGAGATAGAAGGCCCAGTCGCCGGTGCAGGCGTACTGCGCGATCATCTTCTGCTGGGCGTAGACGAAGCCCCGGTCGCCCATCTTCTCGTTCCACACCGTTTGGATGATCCGGATCTTCGGGTCACCGATGGCGTGCACCCGCTCCAGCGTGTCGTCGTCGCTCTTGCCGACGGCGACGACGAACTCGTCGACCAGCGGCAGCAGCGAGCGGATCGCCTCCACGAACGGAAAACCCAGCATCACGCCATTGCGGATGAAGGTAAAGCCGCTGATCGAGACGCGGCTCATTCGAGGATGCTTTCCTGCGAGCTGTCGAGGTCGCTGGACACGGCCAGGTTGTACAGCCGCGCGTAGTGGCCGTTGCTGCGCAACAGGCCGGCGTGCGAGCCTTCCTCGACGATCTTGCCGGCGCTCATCACCAGGATCCGGTCGGCGTGCTCGATGGTCGACAGGCGGTGGGCGAT
>JACMQP010000635.1 GCA_014376915.1 Ramlibacter sp. | reverse complement strand
GTCTTTCAGAAAGCATGATCATGAGCACCACCACCGCACCGGTTCCGCACGGTCGCGTCCTGTCGATCTGGACGCCGGAAGACAAGGCGTTTTGGGAGCGGGAAGGCGAAGCGATCGCCAAGATCAACCTGTGGATCAGCGTCCCGGCGCTGTTCCTGGCTTTCGCCGTCTGGCAGGTCTGGAGCGTCGTCGCGGTCGGACTGCCGGCGCTGGGCTTCAAGTACTCGACCAACCAGCTGTTCTGGCTGGCGGCCGCGCCGGCGCTGTCCGGCGCGACGCTGCGCATCTTCTATTCGTTCATCGTGCCGCTGGTCGGCGGCCGCCGCTGGACCGCGCTTTCCACCTTGTCGCTGATCATCCCGGCGATCGGCATCGGCTACGCGGTGCAGGACAACACCACCAGCTACCCGACCATGATGATGCTGGCGCTGCTGTGCGGCCTGGGGGGCGGCAACTTCAGCTCCAGCATGTCCAACATCAGCTTCTTCTTCCCGAAGGAGCGCAAGGGCTCGGCGCTGGGCGTCAACGCCGGCCTGGGCAACCTGGGCGTGTCGGTGGTGCAGTTCCTCAGTCCACTGGTGGTGACCATGGGCATCTTCGGCGTGTTCGGCGGCGATGCCCAGAACATCGTCAAGAACGGCCAGACGGTGCAGGTCTGGACCCAGAACGCCGCGTTCATCTGGGTCCCCTGGATCCTGCTGGCCTCCTTCGCGGCATGGTTCGGCATGAACGACATCGCCGACGCCAAGGCCTCGTTCGCCACCCAGGCCACCATTTTCCGCCGCAAGCACAACTGGCTGATGTGCCTGCTGTATCTCGGCACCTTCGGTTCCTTCATCGGCTATGCGGCCGGCTTCCCGCTGTTGATCAAGAGCCAGTTCCCTGGCGTCAACCCGCTGGCGTACGCCTGGCTCGGCCCGCTGGTCGGCGCGGTGGTGCGGCCGTTCGGCGGCTGGCTGGCCGACAAGAAGGGCGGCGCGCGGGTGACGTTCTGGAACTTCGTGGTGATGGCGCTGGCCGTGGTCGGCGTGCTGTACTTCCTGCCGTCAGGCCCCTCTGGCGGCAGCTTCACCGGCTTCTTCCTGATGTTCCTGGTGCTGTTCCTCACCACCGGCATCGGCAACGGCTCCACCTTCCGGATGATCCCGGTGATCTTCCTGAACGAAGCGATGCAGGGCGTCGATCCGGCCGATGCGCCGGCCATCGCCCGCGCAACCAGGGAAGGCAACACCGAAGGCGCGGCCACCCTGGGCTTTACCGCCGCGATGGCGGCCTACGGCGGCTTCTTCATCCCCAAGAGCTATGGCAGCTCGATCTCGCTGACCGGTGGACCGGAAGCGGCGCTGTACGTCTTCGTCACGTTCTACCTGCTGTGCATCGCGGTCACGTGGTGGTTCTACGCCCGCAAGAACGCACCGATGCCGTGCTGAACCAGGACCCAACGCCATGAGCCACTTCCTCGACCGCCTCACCTACTTCGCCCAGCCGCGCGAGACCTCCGCCGACGGCCACGCCCGCACCACCGGCGAAGACCGGACCTGGGAGGATGCCTACCGCAACCGCTGGGCCCACGACAAGATCGTGCGCAGCACCCACGGTGTCAACTGCACCGGGTCCTGCTCGTGGAAAATCTACGTCAAGGGCGGCATCGTCACCTGGGAAACCCAGCAGACCGACTACCCACGCACCCGCTGGGACATGCCCAACCACGAGCCCCGCGGCTGCGCCCGGGGCGCCAGCTACAGCTGGTACCTGTACAGCGCCAACCGCGTGGAGTACCCGATGGGGCGCGGCCGGGTGGTCGCGCCGCCTGCTTTCGTTCTCCAGGATCCAGGCCCAGGCATCGACCGGATCCATGGTCAGCCGGGCCTCACGCCAGAACCGCAGCAGCCGGCCGCGCACCATCGGGTACTTCACGCGGTTGGCGCTGTACAGGTACCAGCTGTAGCTGGCGCCGCGGGCGCAGCCGCGCGGCTCGTGGTTGGGCATGTCCCAGCGGGTGCGCGGATAGTCGGTCTGCTGGGTTTCCCAGGTGACGATGCCGCCCTTGACGTAGATCTTCCACGAGCAGGAACCGGTGCAGTTGACACCGTGGGTACTGCGCACGATCTTGTCGTGGGCCCAGCGGTTGCGGTAGGCATCTTCCCAGGTGCGGTCCTCGCCGGTGGTGCGGGCATGGCCGTCGGCGGAGGTCTCGCGCGGCTGGGCGAAGTAGGTGAGGCGGTCGAGGAAGTGGCTCATGGCGTTGGGTCCTGGTTCAGCACGGCATCGGCGCGTTCTTGCGGCTGTAGAACCACCAGGTGACGGCAATGCACAGCAGGTAGAAGGCGAAGAAGACGTACAACGCCGCTTCGGGCCCGCCGGTGATCGAGATCGACGTGCCGTAGCTCTTCGGGATGAAGAAGCCGCCGTAGGCGGCTATCGCGGCCGTGAAGCCGAGCGTGGCAGCGCCTTCGGTGTTGCCTTCCTTGGTGGCAACGGCCGCCGCCTGCGGATTGGACGGGTCGACCCGGCGCATCGCCTCGTTCAGGAAGATCACCGGGATCATCCGGAAGGTCGAGCCGTTGCCGATGCCGGTGGTCAGGAACAGCACCAGGAACATCAGAAAGAAGCCGGTGAAGCTGCCGCCCGACGGACCGGTGGGCAGGAAGTACACCACCCCCACCACGGCGAGTGCCATCACCACGAAGTTCCAGAAGGTCACCCGCGCGCCGCCCACCTTGTCGGCCAGCCAGCCGCCGAACGGCCGGATGACGGCACCGACCAACGGTCCCAGCCAGGCGTAGGCCAGGGGATTGACGCCCGGAAACTGGCTCTTGATCAGCAGCGGGAAGCCGGCCGCATAGCCGATGAACGAGCCGAAGGTGCCCAGGTAGAGCAGGCACATCAGCCAGTTGTGCTTGCGGCGGAAGATGGTGGCCTGGGTCGCGAACGAGGCCTTGGCGTCGGCGATGTCGTTCATGCCGAACCAGGCCGCCAGCGATGCCAGCAGGATCCACGGCACCCAGATGAAGGCTGCGTTCTGGGTCCAGACCTGCACCGTCTGGCCGTTCTTCACGATGGTCTGGGCGTCGCCACCGAAGATGCCGAAGATGCCCATCGTCACCACCAGCGGGCTCAGGAACTGCACCACCGACACGCCGAGGTTACCCAGGCCGGCGTTGACGCCGAGCGCGGAGCCCTTGCGCTCCTTCGGGAAGAAGAAGCTGATGTTGGCCATGCTGGAGCTGAAGTTGCCTCCGCCCAGCCCGCACAGCAGCGCAAGCATCATCATCGTGGGATAGCTGGTGGTGTTGTCCTGCACCGCGTAGCCGATTCCGATCGCGGGGATCAGCAGGGAAGCGGTCGAGATCGCCGTCCAGCGCCGGCCGCCGACCAGTGGCACGATGAACGAATAGAAGATGCGCAGCGTCGCGCCCGACAGCGCCGGCGCGGCCGCCAGCCAGAACAGCTGGTTGGTCGAGTACTTGAAGCCGAGGGCCGGCAGACCGACCGCGACCACGCTCCAGACCTGCCAGACGGCAAAGGCCAGGAACAGGGCGGGCACGCTGATCCACAGGTTGATCTTGGCGATGGCCTCGCCCTCGCGCTCCCAGAACGCCTTGTCTTCGGGGCTCCAGATCGACAGGACGCGACCGTGGGGAACCGGTGCGGGGGTGGTACTCATGATCATGCTTTCTGAAGAGCCGGGCCCAGGGACATCGGCGGGGCTGCTGACGACGGGGAACGACGGTGGCCGGGCGCGGACAACGGCCCCTCGGGCGCGGCGCTGCCCATCACCTCGGTGCGGCGCACTTCGCTGTAATACATCCAGATCAGCGACACCCAGACCACGCCGTACATCAACATGAAGGCGCTGGAGCGGATGCCGGTGAGGTCCATCAGCGCGCCGAACATGATCGGCAACACGAAGCCGCCCAGCCCGCCGGCCAGGCCGACGATGCCTGAAACGGTGCCGATGTTGTCCGGGTACTCGTCGCTGATGTACTTGAAGGTGCTGGCCTTGCCGAAGGCCCACGCGATGCCCAGGACGAACATCAGCGCCGTGAAGGTGTAGACGTTCAGGCCGACGTGGAAGGTCCTGGGACCGTTGACGGTGAGAACGGTGAAGTCGGTCTGCGGATACGACAGCAGGAACAGGCAGATCCAGCTCACCCACATCACCCACCAGGTCATCTTGTGGGCGCCGAACTTGTCGGACAACCAGCCGCCGACGGCCCGCAGCACGCCGCCAGGCAACGAGAAGCAGGCGGCCAGCAAGGCGGCGACGCGGATGTCCAGGCCGAACTCGCCCACGTAGTACTGCACCATCCACAGGGACAGCGCCACGTAGCCGCCGAACACGATGCTGTAATACTGGCAGTACCGCAGCACGTGCGGATCCTTCAGCATCTTGAGCTGGTCACTGAACTTGACGTGGCTGGCGACCAGGTGGGTCGGGTCGCTGTAGCTGAAGAACCAGAACAGGATGACCGTCCCCAGCATCACCGCTGCATAGACCTGCGGCACGATCGCCCAGCCGAAGGCGACCAGCAGCACCGGGGCAATGAACTTGTTGACGGCGGCCCCCGAGTTGCCCGCGCCGTAGACGCCCATCGCGAAGCCCTGCCGCTTCTTGGGGAACCAGCGCGCGACGTACGGCGTGCCGACCGAGAACGAGCCGCCGGCAAGCCCGACGAACAGGCCGATCACCAGGAAGTGCCAGTACTGGGTGGCGTACGACATCAGCCAGATCGCGGGCACCGTCGCCGCCATCAGCAGCGTCATCACGATGCGGCCGCCGTAGCGGTCGGTCCAGATGCCAAGCGGCACCCGCACCAGAGAGCCGGTCAGCACCGGCATCGCAGTGAGCAGTCCGAACTCGGTGGCGTTCAGGTTGAGCGCCTTCCTGATCGGGATGCCGATCACGCCGAACATCATCCAGACCATGAAGCAGACGGTGAAGGCAAATGTGCTCACCGCCAGCACCGACCACGCCTGCCGGGTGACGGTGGCCGGGCCGGTGGCGGCCGTGACGGGAATGGGATTGGCGCGCTGGTTCATTTGTTCTCCGCGATCTTTGGAAGCTGGCTCCACTGTCGCCGGGCTGCCGGTGCTTGAACATCCTCCGGTGGACCAGCCGCGCGGCGGCGGAAGGAGGATGGCCGCGGCGCGCGCCATCGTCCGTTCGAACTAGTGCCGTACCCCGTTTCCGGTCGCGTAGACCGCGGCCTGGACCCGCGAACTCAGCTGCAGCTTGCGCAGGATGTGCTGGACGTGGATCTTCACCGTGGTCTCGGCGATCTCCAGCGCGCGGGCGATTTCCTTGTTGCTGGCGCCGGTGGCGATCTGATGCAGCACCTGCTGCTCGCGTGGCGAGAGCAGGGCGCCCGGATCCTGCGCCGGGGCCGGATCCGCTGGCGGTGCGGCGCATCCGGCGTTCTGGAACGCCAGCACCAGCTTGCCGGTCAGCTCGGGGCTGACCACCGCCTCGCCCCGCATCGCCCGGTGGATCGCCTGCGCCAGCTGCTCGCCCTCGATGGTCTTGAGCAGGTAGCCGTGGGCGCCGGCGCGCAGTGCGGCGGCGAGGTCGTCCGCGTCCTCGCTCACCGTCAGCAGCAGGATACGGGCCGCGGGGGCCGCATCCTTCAACCCCGGCAGGGCCTCGATGCCGCGCACGCCCGGCAGGTGGTTGTCCAGCAGGATGACGTCCGGTTGCAGCGCGCCCGCCAGCCGCAGCGCCTCGCCCGCATCCGCGCCCTGCCCCACCACCTCGAGGCTGGGGTCGGCGCCGAGCAGCGCCACCAGGCCGCGGCGAAACAGGGTGTGGTCATCGACCACCAACAGGCGCACAGGCGTCATTGCTGTTCCCCTTTTCTCATGCCGCCATCGCGGCAAGCTGTTCCATCGGCGGCCGTTGCGTTGACTGTGCGGGCTGCGGCAACGTGACGGCGACCGCGCAGCCGCCGCCGGGACGGGAAGTGACCGCGACCGAGGCGCCGATCCGCGCCGCCCGCTCGGACATGATGCGCAGGCCGACATGCAGCTCGCCGACGCCGCGGTCCGCCGCATTGAAGCCGACCCCGTCGTCGCGCACCTCGAACCGCCACGCCGGCGACGCGGTGACGCGCAGCACGACCTGGCTGGCATGGGCGTGTTTACGCACGTTCGACAGCGCCTCCTGGATCACGTGCAGCACCTGCACCTGGACGTCGGGCGCCAGCGGCAGGCCGTGGCCTTCCAGCTCCAGCCGGGCCGGCACGCCGCTCTGGTGCTCGAACTTGGACAGCGTGCTGCGCAACGCCAGGGCGATGTCCTCCTCGCTGGTGCGGGTGCGGAAGTGCACCAGCAGCTCGCGCACGTCGGAATAGCTTTCGCGCACACCGGTGTCGAGCTCGCCGATGATGTTGCCGACCGCATCCGGGTCGCCTCGCCGCACCGCCTCGCGCAGCAGCTGGACCTGGATCTTCATGAAGGCCAGCGACTGGGCGATCGAGTCATGCAGTTCGCGCGCCAGCATGCCGCGCTCCTGCGCCACCGCCGCCTCGCGGCCCAGCGCCTCGGCCCGCAGGCTCTCCATGGCGCTGGCGAGGTGGCTGGCCAGCGAATCGAGCAGACTGCGCTCTTCCTGCGACAACTGGACCGGCTGGCAGAAAAACAGGTCGACCTCGCCCAGGACGCTGCCATGCAGCATCACCGGCACCGACACCAGGGTGGCGTAGCCCTCGTTGCGGCAATGGTGCAGCGGCGCCGGCGTGGCGCTGTCGATCGGGATCACGCGGGTGGCGGCGCGCGCCTGGAGCTGGCCGCAATGGCAGGCGCCGGTTTCCAGGCAGGCCTCGTCGCGCAGCATGTGGTCCGACAGGCCGTCCGCGGCCAGCAGCAGGTAACGTTCGTTGGCCTGGCCGGACCAGCGCACGGCCGCCGCGTCGGCGCCGGCGATCCGCCGCACCTGGGTGGCGAAACCGCCGGCCAACGCGTCGAGGCTCTTGGCCTTGCCCAGGAAGTCGCTGACCTGGTACAGGTCAGCCAGCCGTTGCCGCTCCACTTCCAGGCTGGCGGTCTTGTCGCGCACCTTTTCCTCCAGGCTGGCATACAACGCCTGCAACGTCCGGGCCATTTCGTTGAAACCGGCAGCCAGTTCACCGAACTCGTCCTGCACGCCGGCCTCGACCCGGGTCGCCAGGTCGCCCTGCTGGATGGCCGCCAGAGCGCGCTTCAGGCGGGCGACAGGACTGAGCACCAGCAGGTAGCTGGTGTACATCAGCGTCACGGCGCTGGCGATGGCCAGCGCCATCATCGCCAGCTGGAACATATTGAGGATGGCGGTCCAGCGGCCGATTTCGGCCTCGATCCCGCTGACGAAGCCGTCGATCAGCGCCACGAACTCGTCGGCCTCGCGCGTGGTCGCCGGGGTGCCGGCCGCGGTGCCCGATTCCCAGCCGCCGCGCAGTTGGGTCCAGCGGGAGCGCAGCGCCTCGAACTGATGCCGCGAATCGCCGCTCCAGGGCACCAGCAGCGGCCGTGACGGGTCGCCCGCCTGCAGCAACTCGATGCCCTGGTCGAAGCCGCGGCTCAAGGCTGCGAACTCCAGCGGGTCGGCCGTACCGGTCACGGCCAGCGCCAGCCGATAGGTCTGCATCCGCAGCCGGCCGGCCTCATTGACCGCGGCGGCGCTGCCCTGCAGGTTCCAGGTGACCCACAGCGTCAGGCCGATGGACCCCAGCGCCAGCAGCAGGAAAGTCAGGCCGGTAGCGACCAGCTTGGCGGTCAAGGTCCAGCGCACTTGCATCCGGGCCAGCTTAGGCCGGCCCGGCGCGGCCGGACTTGCCCTACATCAACTCCAACGCAGGCAAACCTGGCTTCAGGACGACTTGAAGGCGGCGGTGATGTCCTGCAGCAGTTCCTGCGCGAAGCGCCGGTTGAAGCACATGGTGGAACTCATGCCGCCAGGCGCGTGGGAGGTGAAATCGACTTCCTGTCCGTAGCGGAACTCCCGGGCCCGGGTGAACAGCAGCCGCAGCGCCGCGACACGGAAAAATCGTGGTCCTTCAGGTCATCCAGCCCGCTCGCGACGTGGTCGCGCAGGTAGATGTCGTCATCGTCGGCCCAGAAGAAGTGGGTGCAATCCAGGCCCAGCAGGTGGCGCAGCGGAACGGCGTACCAGTCGTGTTGCCGGCCCTGTTGCGCAGTGTGCATCCAGACCAGCTGGGACCGCGTGCGCAGGTCTCCCACCGCCCAGTGGTAGGAGAGCGGGTGCCGTCCAGGTGCAGCGGGTCAGGCGTGCTTGCGGATCGAGTCGGCCAGGGTGTTGACCAGCCGGTCGATATGCGACTTCTCGACAATGAATGGCGGCGCGATCACCAGCACGTCGCCGGCCGGCCGCACCAGGGCGCCGTTCTTGAAGCAGTCGATGAAGATGTCGTAGGCGCGTTTGCCCGGCGACCCGGCGATCGGCGCCAGCTCCACTGCGGCAGCCAGGCCGAGGCTGCGGATGCCGACCACGTTCGGCATGCCCTTGAAGGTGCTGTGGAAGGCGTTGCCCAGCACCTTGCCCATTTCGCCGGCGCGCTGGAACAGCTTCTCCTGTTTCATCAGCTCCAGCGTGGCGATCGCCGCCGCGCAGGCAACCGGATGGCCCGAGTAGGTGTAGCCGTGGAAGAACTCGATCACGTGCTCTGGCGCGTCGGTCTTCATCATCGCGTCATAGAGCTTGTCGCGGCAGATCACACCGCCCAGCGGAATCACGCCGTTGGTGACGCACTTGGCGAAGTTCAGCATGTCGGGCACCACGCCGTAGTAATCGGCACCGAAGTTGGTGCCCATGCGGCCGAAACCGGTGATCACCTCGTCGAAGATCAGCAGGATGCCGTGCTTGTCGCAGATCTCGCGCAGGCGCTTGAGGTAACCCTTGGGCGGCAGGTACCAGCCGGCAGAACCGGCCACCGGCTCGACGATGATCGCGGCGACGTTGGAAGGGTCGTGCAGCGGCAGGATGCGGTTTTCCAGCTCCAGCAGCAGGTCTTCCTGGAACACCGGTTCGACGCCGTTGATGTAGGCGTTGTTGACCGGGTCGTGGATGAAGCGCATGTGGTC
>JACMQP010000634.1 GCA_014376915.1 Ramlibacter sp. | reverse complement strand
TGGCGCGCGACTTCATGGCCGGCCGGCCGCCCGCGCTGGGCGAATCGAACGAGGCGTCCGGCCGCGCCAGCATGCAGGCGCTGGAGCTGGCGACCGACGCGGTGCGGTGCGGCGTGGCGGACGCCATCCTGTTCGCGCCGCTGAACAAGCATTCGCTGCGCCTTGGCGGCCTGACCCATGAGGACGAATTGCGCTACCTGCAGCAGCGCTTCGACGTCCGCGGCTTCGTCTGCGAATTCAACATCACGCAGGACCTGTGGACCTCGCGCGTCACTTCGCACGTTCCGCTGAAGGATGTGGCGGCGCTGATCACGCGTGACGGCGTGCGCGCCGCGGTGCACATCATCGACGCGGCCTTGCGCAACGCCGGCATCGCCAGTCCCCGCATCGCGGTGTCGGGGCTGAACCCGCACGCCGGCGATGGCGGCTCGATCGGCATGGAGGAGATCGAGATCATCGGCCCGGCAGTGGAGCAGTTGCAGGTCGAAGGAATCGACGCGCAGGGCCCGTTTTCGCCCGACACGGTGTTCATCGGCGCGCGCCGCGGCGATTTCGACGCGGTGGTGTCGATGTACCACGACCAGGGCCAGATCGCGATGAAGCTGATGGGGTTCGAGCAGGGCGTCACGTTGCACGGCGGCCTGCCGGTGCCGGTCGCGACGTCGGCCAGCGGCAGTGCTTTCGACATCGCGGGCCGCGGCATCGCCAAGGTGGAAGGGCTGCAGCACGCTTTCGACCTGTGCGTGCGAATGGCGGCGCGCCAGCGCGCCGGCAGCACAGGCCCGGTCGCCGTCGCCGCCGTCTAGAGCGAGAAGATCTTCCCCGGGTTCATGATGTTCTTGGGGTCGAGCGCGCGCTTGATGGTCCGCATCATGTCGACGGCGCCGGCGCCGGCTTCGGTCACCAGGAACTCCATCTTGTGCAGGCCGATGCCGTGTTCGCCGGTGCAGGTGCCTTCCAGCCGCAGCGCGCGCGACACCAGGTCGAAGTTCAGCTTCTCGGCGGTGACCCGCTCTTGCGGCTGGTTCGGATCGAGCAGGTAGCCGAAGTGGAAATTGCCGTCGCCGACGTGGCCGACCAGGAAGTACGGAATGCCGCTGGCGTCGGCTTCTTTCACCGAGTCCAGCAGGCAGTCCGCCAGCCGCGAGATCGGCACGCAGGTGTCGGTGGAGATGGCGCGGCAACCGGGGCGTGACTGGATCGCCGCGAAGTAGGCGTTGTGGCGCGCGGTCCAGAGCCGGGTCCGCTCTTCCGGTGTGGTCGCCCATTCGAATGCGTTGCCGCCGTGGTCGCTGGCGATCTCCTGCACGGTTTGCGCCTGCTCCTTCACGCCGGCCGGCGAGCCATGGAATTCCATCAACAGCATCGGCTCTTCGCGCAGTCCCAGTTTGCTGTGGGCGTTGACCATGCGCACGGTGTTGACGTCGATCAGCTCGACCCGCGCGATCGGGACGCCGAGCTGGATGATCTGGATGGTGGTGCGGACGGCGGCTTCGATGCTGGGGAAAGAGCAGATCGCGGCCGAGATCGCCTCGGGCAGCGGGTACAGCTTGACCGTGACCTCGGTGATCACACCCAGCGTGCCTTCGCTGCCCACCATCAGGCGGGTCAGGTCGTAGCCGGCGCTGGA
>JACMQP010000633.1 GCA_014376915.1 Ramlibacter sp. | reverse complement strand
TGCGCAAGCCCGATAATCCGGTCATGGCAGCCGTATTCGACCGACCCTCCCTGCGGCAGCGCGCCGCGCCGATGTTCCAGGGCTTCGACGGACCGCTTGCGTTCGCGGTGTTCCTGCTGGCCTGTGCCGGGCTGCTGACCATGTATTCGTCCGGCTTCGACCACGGCACCCGCTTCGTCGACCATGGCCGCAACATGGTGCTGGCCGGCTTCATCATGTTCGTGGTGGCGCAGGTCCCGCCGCAGCGGCTCATGAGCTTCGCCGTGCCGCTATATCTGCTGGGCGTCGGGCTGCTGGTCGCGGTCGCGGTGTTTGGCGTGACCAAGAAGGGCGCCAGGCGCTGGGTCAACGTCGGGGTGGTGATCCAGCCCAGCGAGATCCTCAAGATCGCGATGCCGCTGATGCTTGCGTGGTGGTTCCAGAAGCGCGAAGGCCAGTTGCGCCCTCTCGACTTCATCGTCGCCGGGCTGCTGCTGGCGGTGCCGGTGGGCCTGATCGTCAGGCAACCGGACCTGGGCACCGCGATCCTGGTGCTGTCGGCCGGCATGGGGGTGATCTTCTTCGCGGGGTTGTCCTGGAAGCTGATCGCGCCCCCGGTCTTGATCGGTCTGGCCGCCGCTGTGCTGCTCGTGGTCTTCGAGCCGCGCCTGTGCGCCGACGGCGTCAGCTGGCCGCTGCTGCACGACTACCAGCAGCAGCGCATCTGCACGCTGCTGGACCCCAGCCGGGACCCGCTGGGCAAGGGCTTCCACATCATCCAGGGGATGATCGCCATCGGTTCGGGCGGGGTGTTCGGCAAGGGCTTCATGCAGGGCACGCAGACCCACCTGGAGTTCATTCCCGAGCGCACCACCGACTTCATCTTCGCCGCCTATTCGGAGGAGTTCGGCCTGCTGGGCAACCTGTTCCTGATCGCCGCCTTCATCTTCCTGATCCTGCGCGGGCTGGCCATCGCGCTCGAAGCTTCGACGCTTTTTTCCCGGCTGCTGGCCGGGGCGGTGACGCTGATCTTTTTCACCTATGCGTTCGTCAACATGGGCATGGTCAGCGGCATCCTGCCGGTGGTGGGGGTGCCGCTGCCGTTCATCAGTTACGGCGGCACGGCGATGGTCACGCTGGGGATGGGACTCGGGATCCTGATGTCGATCTCCAAAGCCAGGCGGCTGGTGCAGAGCTGACGTCCATGGAACACCCAGCGGTGGGGATCGTCGGCGTCGGCAACATGGGCGGCGCCATGGCTGCCCGTCTTCTGGAAGCCGGCTGGCCAATGCAGGTCTGCGACATCGACGCCGCCCGCACCCAGACGCTGGCGCTGCAGGGCGCGCAGGTGCGGGGCACGCCGGCGCTGTGCGCCGGCGGATGCGCGGCGCTGATCGTCTGCGTCGTCGATGCGACGCAGATGGAGGATGTCCTGTTCGGGCCCGCCGGCGCGGCCGGCGCGCTGGCGCAGGGACTGGACGTGCTGCTGTGCCCGACGATCGCGCCCCACGACACCGAGCGCTTCGCCGCCCGGCTGGCCGGGTGCGGCTTCGCCGTGATCGACGCGCCAATGTCCGGTGGCCCGGCGCGCGCCCGCGACGGCACGATGAGCCTGATGCTGGCCGGTGCCGACGAAGTCATCGAACGCCAGCGCGGCCTGATCGCGGCGTTGAGCGGCAAGGTGTTTCGCATCAGCGCCAGGCCAGGCGACGGCGCCCGCGCCAAGCTCGTCAATAACCTGTTGGCCGGCATCAATTTGGTCGGCGCGGCCGAAGCGATTGCCCTGGCCGAGCGGCTGGGCCTGCGGCCGGAGCAGGCGCTGGCAGTGATCGAGCAGTCCAGCGGCCAGAGCTGGATCGGCTCGGACCGCATGCACCGCGCCATCGCCGGCGACTTCGAGCCGCGGGCCCACATGACGCTGCTCGAAAAGGACACGCGGCTGGCCCTTGAGGCAGCGACCGCTGCCGGCTTCGACGGCCCGCTTGGCGCCACTGCCCATGCGGTGTTTGCCCAGGCCTGCGGCGCGGGGCTCCAGGGCCTGGACGACAGCGCCGTGCTGCAGTTGCTGCGCCGTTCGACGCGGGCGCCCGCGGGCTGACCCTGTGAGGGTGTGGGAGCGGGCTGCAAGCCTAGAATGGTCGCATGATCTCTCGTGAACCCACCATCGAACGCCTGGCCACCGCCCAGCGCCTGCTGCTCGAACCCTTCGGTCTGAACGAATCCCACCTGTCGCGCGCCCTGGCCGAAATCACGGCACACAAGGTCGACGACGCCGACCTGTACTTCCAGTACACCCGTAGCGAAGGCTGGAGCCTGGAAGAAGGCATCGTCAAGACCGGCAGCTTCAGCATCGACCAGGGCGTGGGCGTGCGGGCGGTGAGCGGTGAGAAGACCGCTTTCGCGTATTCCGACGACATTTCCGAAGCGTCGCTGCTGGATGCGGCGCGCACGGTGCGCACCATCTCGTCGACGACGCGCTCGGGCCGGGCCAAGGTCGCTACGCGCAAGGTCGCGCCCGGCCGCTCGCTGTACAACGGCGTCGACCCGATCGACACGCTGGACAGCACGGCCAAGGTCAAGCTGCTGGAAAGGACCGAGCAGCTGGCGCGCAAGAAGGATCCTCGGGTCAAGCAGGTGATGGCCGGGCTGGCCAGCGAGTGGGACGTGGTGATGGTCGCGCGCGCCGATGGCACGCTGGCCGCCGACGTGCGGCCGCTGGTGCGGCTGTCGGTCACAGTGATCGCCGAACAAGTCATCGGTGGAGTGAGCCGCCGCGAGATGGGATCGGGCGGCGGCGGCGGCCGCTTCGGCCTGGCTTACTTCGACGATGCCCGGATCGAGGAGTATGTGAACGACGCGGTGAAGGCCGCACTCACCAACCTCGAGTCGCGACCGGCTCCGGCCGGCGAGATGACGGTGGTGCTCGGCCCCGGCTGGCCCGGAATCCTGCTGCACGAAGCGATCGGCCACGGGCTGGAGGGCGACTTCAACCGCAAGGGCTCCAGCGCCTTCTCCGGCCGGATCGGCAAGCGCGTCGCCGCCAAGGGCGTGACGGTGCTGGACGACGGGACCATCTCGGACCGGCGCGGCTCGCTCAACGTCGACGACGAAGGCAACGCCAGCCAGCGCAATGTGTTGATCGAGGACGGCATCCTGCGCGGCTACATCCAGGACTCGATGAACGCCCGCCTGATGGGCGTCAAGCCCACCGGCAACGGCCGGCGCGAAAGCTATGCCCACGTGCCGATGCCGCGCATGACAAACACCTACATGCTGGGCGGCGACAAGGATCCGGCTGAGATCGTCGCGAGCATCAAGAAGGGCTTGTACGCCACCAACTTCGGTGGCGGCCAGGTCGACATCACCTCCGGCAAGTTCGTGTTCTCGGCGAGCGAAGCGTTCTGGGTCGAGAACGGCAAGATCCAGTATCCGGTCAAGGGCGCGACCATTGTCGGCAACGGGCCGGACGCGCTGACCCGAGTCACCATGATCGGCAACGACATGAAGCTCGACTCTGGCGTCGGCACCTGCGGCAAGGAAGGCCAGAGCGTGCCGGTGGGCGTTGGCCAGCCGACCCTGCGCATCGACGGCCTGACCGTGGGCGGGACCGCCTGAGAACGCCGTGTCGCCAGATTCCCGCCTGCCGAGCCATCCGTCGACCGAACGGCCAAGCAGCGGGAATTTCGGCCAGCTCAGCAACTTCCTGCGCGGCTCGATCGCCGATGAAGACAGTCGCCGGGTCAGCGAGAGCATGTCGGACCTGGCGACCCACGTCGAGGCGATCATCCTCAGCTTGCGGCACAACAAGGTGCGCACCACCATTGCACCGATGCTGGTGGACCTGCTCACCGT
Organism: Ramlibacter sp.; assembly: GCA_014376915.1. Next base: position 3,508 of record JACMQP010000633.1, on the reverse strand, counting down.
GCTGCGAGGCCACCGGCACATGGTCGTTGGTCTCGGGCTGCCTTGGCGGGGCCTCTACGAATATGCAAGCTATCTTCAGGCCCTCAACCACCTGCGGGTGCTGATCGGCCAGTGGCTGCTGGAAGGCGGGCCGCGCAGCACCGAACTGCTGCTCAATGCGGAGGACTTCGAGCTGGTGGCTTGGCGCACGCTGGCCGACGGCATGTTGCTGATCGACGTGTATGAGCAATGGGTGCAGCGCGAACAGCATGGGCAGCAGCCCGAGTCGGGCCTGGCCGCACTGTCGGAGCCGCAGGTTGAGCGGGCGATCCAGTGGTGGAAAAAGCTGAGGCTGTGATACATTGAAACCCATGCGTGCAACCCGCTCCTATTTCTTTGGTTATTTTTGGTTCTCCTGCCCCCTGGCGGCCGAGAGATCTGAGCGTCCCTGAAATCCACGCACCGAACTCCCCAAACCGCCGGAATCCCCGGCGGTTTTTTTTTGTCCGTCTGCAATCCGACCCCGTAGGAGCCCTTGATGAATGACCAGTCCCCCGCCACCCGTCCCTGGCAAGCGAATCCCGTCGACAAAACCAGCGACACCGACGACGAACGCATCAAGGACATCACCGTGCTCCCGCCTCCAGAACACCTGATCCGCTTCTTCCCCATCCGCGGCACGGCCGTGGAGCATCTGATCGCCAACACGCGCCGGCGGATCCACAACATCATGGACGGCAGCGACGACCGCTTGCTGGTGGTGATCGGGCCTTGCTCCATCCACGACCCGGTCGCCGCCCTGGACTACGCCCGCCGCCTGCAGGAGGCGCGGGCCAGGCACCAGGACACGCTGGAGATCGTGATGCGGGTCTATTTCGAGAAGCCGCGGACCACTGTCGGCTGGAAGGGCCTGATCAATGATCCTTACCTCGACGAGAGCTTCCGCATCGACGAGGGCCTGCGGATCGCACGCCAGCTGCTGATCGAGATCAACCGGCTCGGGCTGCCGGCCGGCAGCGAATTCCTCGACGTGATCTCGCCGCAATACATTGGCGACCTGATCGCGTGGGGCGCCATCGGGGCCCGCACCACCGAAAGCCAGGTCCACCGCGAACTGGCTTCCGGGCTGTCGGCGCCGATCGGCTTCAAGAACGGCACCGACGGCAATATCCGGATCGCCACCGATGCGATCCAGGCCGCCGCGCGCGGCCACCACTTCCTGTCGGTCCACAAGAACGGGCAGGTGGCGATCGTCCAGACCAACGGCAACAAGGACTGCCACGTGATCCTGCGCGGCGGCAAGGCGCCCAATTACGACAGCGCCAGCGTCGCGGCCGCTTGCCGGGACCTGGAAGCGGCTGGCCTGCCGCCTCGGCTGATGGTGGATTGCAGCCACGCCAATAGCAGCAAGAAGCATGAGAAGCAGCTGGACGTGACGCGCGACATCGCGGCCCAGATTGCCGGCGGCTCCGGCAGCGTCTTCGGCGTGATGATCGAAAGCCATCTGCTCGCCGGGGCCCAGAAATTCACCCCGGGCAAAGACCTTGCTCCCGATTTGGAGTACGGAAAAAGTATTACTGACGCCTGTCTTGGCTGGCCCGAATCGCTGGAGGCGCTGGACGTCCTCTCCTCGGCGATTCGTGGCAGGCGCGCCAAAAACCTCAATTCATGACAATTTATGTTTACAACTGGTAACTTCTAAATTACATTTGTTGCTAATTCTTGTGGGCAGGACTTCCCTGTGAAGGACGCAACATGTCGATCGAACTCCCGGTACTCCATCTCGGCCTGGCTGGCTTTGCTGCCCAGCAGGTCGCCGAGCTTGACGCCATGCTCCGGCGGTCGGCGCCCGGACGGCATGTCTGGCAGATCGGCAATTTCAGCGACGCCGATGCCTGGTGGCTCAATGGCCCGCGCATCCAGCGCCTGAGCGACACCATCATCCGCGTCGTTCCGGCCATCCCGACGGAACGTTCGCTACAACTGAACATGGAAGAGGTCGACCGGCCGGTCGGCTTTTCGCTGCCGATGGCGTTCACCCCGTCCCAGCCCAGCTACACCTTCGAGGTCGACTCGGGTCCCGGTATCAACGCGGTGCTGGAAAAGTTCGAGGGCTGGCTGCAGCCGATCGCTGCCCAGTTCTCGCTCGCCGCCAGGATCATCGAACAGGAAAGCGTGCTCGGGTCCGGCATGTACCACGTGATGCTGAACGGGCGGCTGCTGGCCGTGGTCGACATGAAGGGCGACACCGGTGTCTTTCCCGGCGCCGGCCCGGCTGATTTCGACGACGCGATCTGGATGCGGCAGGCAGAAAAGACCGGCATCCCCGATTCCTTCTTCCGCGCCACGCTGTCCGAGCTGATGTGGCAGTACGCCACCCGGACCACGCGCGACGTGCTGCCCAAGCGCTATCGCACCGGGATGCTCTACTTCCGGCGGGCGCCCCGGCTGCCGCAGCGGTTGATGTCGGATGCCCACATGTTGCTGATGCGGGAGCTGTCCACCGTCGCCGGAACGTTCGCCGACCTGCAGCAGCGCACCGGCATGGCCGCCGGACCGATGGCCAAAGTGCTGGCCGCCCTGTATCTGGTGGGCACGATCACATCCAATCCCAAGCGCGCCACCGTCACCCGCTTGGCCTCCAGCCGCGACGAAGCCGAGCCCAGCCAAGGCCTGCAGCACAGCGTCATCCCATCTGGTCTGGACAGCGAATCGTCGCCGTCCACGCAGCCTGGCATCCAGCGGCCCACGCGCCCCAGCCGGGCCGACTTCACCCTTCCGATGCCGCTCGTCCGGCGCTACTGACAAGCAGCTGGTGCGCCGCCTCGAGCGCGGCCAGCAGACGAGCGTGAATGCCCCCGAAACCGCCGTTGCTCATGAACAGAACATGGTCCCCGGGCCGTGCCGCCCGCAGCACCTGCGCCAGCAACTCGTCGACCGATGCCGCCGCGCTGGCACGGTCGCCCATGGCCGCCAGCGGCTCGCGCGGATCCCAGCCCAACCCGCCGCTGTGGCAGAAGGCCAGGTCCGCCTGCTCCAGGCTCCACGGCAGCTGGGACTTCATCGTGCCCAGCTTCATGGTATTGCTGCGAGGCTCGAACACTGCCAGGATGCGGTTGGCACCGACCTTGCGGCGCAGGCCGTCGACCGTCGTTCGAATGGCGCTCGGATGGTGGGCGAAATCGTCGTACACCGTGACGCCGTTGACGATGCCGAGCAGTTCCATGCGCCGCTTGGCATTCGTAAATTCGCGCAGCGCGGCGCAACTGGCCGCGGGGGCCACGCCCACGTGCTGGGCGGCGGCGATGGCGGCGAGCGCATTGAGCTGGTTGTGCACGCCGCTCAGCTGCCAAGTCACCTGCCCGACCGGCGCGCCCCGCTCGAGCACTTCGAACGCGTCCGCCTCGCCCTGCGCGCTGAAGTCGCTGACGGTGGCGCCGAAGCTGCGCACCTCGCTCCAGCAGCCCTGATTCAGCACGCGCGCCAGGCTTTCCTCCAGCCCGTTCACCACCACCCGGCCGGACGACGG
>JACMQP010000632.1 GCA_014376915.1 Ramlibacter sp. | reverse complement strand
CGACCTCGGGCCGCGCAGTGGGGGCCGCCGGGGATGTGGACGTGCTGTTGCTGGACAAGACCGGCACCATCACCCACGGCAACCGGCAGGCCGCGGCCTTCGTGCCCGCACCCGGCATCGTCGAGGGCAACCTCGCGCGGACGGCGCTGCTGGCCTCGCTGGCCGACGAAACGCCCGAGGGCCGCAGCATCGTGGAACTGGCGCGCCGCTCGCGCGTCGACGACCACGGTGCGGAGGGCGCAGTGTTCCTTCCCTTCACTGCGCAGACTCGCATGAGCGGCGTGGATGTCCAACGCGACGGTGCGGTGGTGGCGATCCGCAAGGGCGCGGTCGACGCCGTACGCAAGTACGTGGAAGCGCACGGGGGCACCGTTGCGCCCGAGGTGCTCCGTGCAGCCGACGACATCGCCCGCCGCGGCAGCACGCCGCTGGCGGTGTCGGAAGGCAACACGGTGCTGGGCGTGGTCGAGCTCAAGGACATCGTCAAGACCGGCATCAAGGAACGCTTCGCCGAGTTGCGCCGGATGGGCATCAAGACCGTGCTGATCACCGGCGACAACAAGCTCACCGCCGCCGCGATCGCCGCGGAGGCCGGGGTCGACGACTTCCTGGCCGAGGCCACGCCGGAAGACAAGCTCAAACTGATCCGCGCATACCAGGCCGAGGGCCGGCTGGTGGCCATGACGGGCGACGGCACCAACGACGCGCCGGCGCTGGCGCAAGCGGACGTGGCGGTGGCGATGAACAGCGGCACCCAGGCGGCCAAGGAGGCCGCCAACATGGTGGACCTGGACTCCAACCCGACCAAGCTGCTGGAAGTGGTGGAGACCGGCAAGGCGCTGCTGATGACACGGGGCTCGCTCACCACCTTTTCGATCGCCAACGACGTGGCCAAGTACTTCGCCATCATTCCGGCGATCTTCGTCTCCACCTATCCGCAGCTGGGCGCGCTCAACGTGATGCAGCTGGCCAGCCCGCAATCGGCGATCCTGTCGGCCGTGATCTTCAACGCGCTGATCATCGTGTTCCTGATCCCGCTGGCGCTGAAAGGCGTGAAGTACCGTGCCGTCGGCGCCGCCGCGCTGCTGCGCCGCAACCTCGCCATCTACGGCCTGGGCGGCCTCATCGTTCCCTTTATCGGCATCAAAGCCATCGACCTGGTGCTCGCCGCCACGGGTCTGGTCTAAGGAGTTGTCATGAAAGACATCGTTCGTCCCCTTCTGGTCTTCTTTCTCGTGCTGACGTTGGTCACCGGCCTGGCCTACCCCCTGGTCGTGACCGTGGCGGCGCAGGCGCTGTTTCCGGTGCAGGCCGCTGGCAGCCTGATCGTGCGCGACGGCAAACCGGTGGGTTCCGCCCTGATCGGCCAGAACTTCTCCGATCCCAAACATTTTTGGGGCCGTCCTTCGGCCACCAGCCCCATGCCTTACAACGCCGCCGCCTCCAGCGGTTCCAACCAGGGGCCGCTCAATCCGGCGCTGACCGATGCGGTCAAAGGCCGCGTCGAGGCCCTGCGCGCCGCCGAACCCGGCAACAGCGCGCCGGTGCCGGTGGACCTTGTCACGGCCTCGGCCAGCGGGCTGGACCCGCACATTAGCCCCGCTGCGGCGCAATACCAGATCGCGCGCGTGGCCAGGGCCCGCAGCCTGGCGCCAGACAAGGTCAAGGCGCTGGTCGACCAGCAGACCGAAGCCCCGTTGCTCGGCTTCCTGGGTGAGCGGCGCGTCAATGTGCTGCGCCTGAACGTGGCGCTGGACGGCATGAAGTAACCTGAGCCCATGGCAGCCGCCGACGCTCAACGCCCAGACCCGGACGCATTGCTGCTCCAGCTGCAGCAGCACGAGACGCAGAGCGCGCGCGGCAAGCTGAGGATCTATTTCGGCGCCAGCGCCGGCGTCGGCAAGACCTATGCCATGCTCAGCGCCGCCCAGCGCGAGCGCAAGGCCGGACGTGACCTGGTGGCGGGCGTGGTCGAGACCCATGGCCGCAGCGAGACGGCCGAACTGCTGGCCGGCCTGCCTCAGCTGCCGTTGCGCGACGCCCCGTATCGCGGCCGCGTCCTCAAGGAGTTCGACCTCGACGCCGCACTGGCCCGCGGGCCCGAGGTGTTGCTGGTGGACGAGCTGGCGCATTCCAACGTAGAGGGATCGCGCCATGCCAAGCGCTGGCAGGACGTCCAGGAACTGCTGGAGGCCGGCATCGACGTCTGGTCGGCGCTCAACGTCCAGCACCTGGAAAGCCTGAACGGCACGGTGGGCGCGATCACCGGTATCCGTGTCCATGAGACGGTGCCTGACACCGTGCTGGAGGCGGCCGACGAGATCATCCTGGTCGACGTCACGCCCGACGAGCTGATGAACCGGCTCAAGGCCGGCAAGGTTTATCTGCCGCAGCAGGCGGAGCGGGCGGCGCAGAACTTCTTTCGCAAGGGCAACCTGATCGCGCTGCGCGAGATCGCGCTGCGCCGCACCGCCGAACACGTGGAGGACGACGTCCGCAGCTACCGGGTGGAGCAGTCGATCGCCCCGGTCTGGAACACCGAGGGCGCGATGCTGGCCTGTATCGGGCCGCGCGAGGGCGCGGAGCAGACGGTGCGCACCGCGGCCCGTCTGGCCGGCCAGCTGAACGCGCGCTGGCATGTCGCCTATGTGGAGACGCCGCAGCTGCAACGGCTGCAGACAGCGCAGCGCGATCGCATCCTGGCGGTGCTCAAGCTGGCCGAAGAACTGGGTGCCGGCACGGCTGTCCTCAGCGGCAGCGACGTCCCGGCGGAACTGGTGGCGCAGGCGCAGCGGCTCAACTGCGCGACCCTGGTGGTCGGCCGGCCCCACCCGTCGCGGCTGCCGCTGGGCCTGGGCGGAGCCACGCTGACCCGCCGGCTGGCCGTGCTGGCACCGACGCTGGACATCGTGGAGGTGGGACAGGCGCAAAGCGCTCGCCGGCTCGCCCCGGTCGTGCAAAGCCAGTCCGGCGAGGAAGCCGAATCCGCGTGGCAACGGAACTGGTCGCGCTACGCCTGGGCGGCCGCCGCCAGCGTGGCCATCACGCTGGCGGCCTGGCCGCTGCGGGACCTGCTGGACCAGGCCAACATCGTGATGCTGTTCCTGCTCGGCGTGGTGCTGGTGGCCGTGCGCTTCGGACGGGGCCCGGCGGCGCTGGCCGCGGTGCTCAACGTGGCCGGCTTCGACTTCTTCTTCGTTCCGCCCCACATGTCGTTCGCCGTCAGCGACGTGCAGTACCTGGTCACGTTCGCCGTGATGCTGGTGGTGGGCCTGCTCACCGGCCAGCTGACCGCCGGCCTGAAATTCCAGGTCCGCATTTCGTCCAGCCGCGAGCGTCGGGCGCAGTCCCTGTTCGAACTGACGCGCGACCTGTCGGGCGCGCTGCTGGCGTCCCAGGTGGCGGAGCTCGGCGAGGCCGCGGTGCAGCGCAACTTCGGCGGCCGGTCCCTGGTGCTGGGAACCGACACGCGGGATGCGCTGGTGCCGCCGGGCATCTCGCCCGATGGTTTCGACGCCAGCGTCGCCGACTGGTCCTTCCGCAACGGCCAGCCGGCCGGCCTGGCCACCGCGACGCTGGCTGCGCAGAGCTGGCATTACCTGCCACTGAAGGCGCCGATGCGGATCCGCGGGGTGTTGGCGCTGCAGCCTGCGCACCCCCGCTGGCTGCTGATCCCGGAGCAGATGCAGCAGCTCGACACGCTGGCGCGGCAGATCGCCATCGCGCTGGAGCGCGTTCACTATGTCGAGATCGCGCAGCAGGCGGTGGTGGAGATGGAGTCCGAGCGGCTGCGCAATGCGCTGCTGGCCGCGATCTCGCACGACGTGCGCACGCCGCTCACGGCCCTGATCGGGCTGGCCGAATCGCTGCGCCAGTCGCAGCCGCCGCTGGCTCCCGCAGGCGACGAGATCGCGCGAGCCCTGGTGGACCAGGCCCGCCAGCTCAACACCCTGGTCAACAACCTGCTGGACATGGCGCGGCTGCAAAGCGGCGCCGTCAGCTTGCGGCTCGAATGGCAGTCGGTGGAGGAAGTGGTGGGCAGCGCGATCCGCGCCGCGCAATCGGCGCTGGCGGGAAGGCCGGTGACAACGGCCCTGGCGGCTGACCTGCCGCTGGTGGAGTTCGACGCGGTGTTGATCGAGCGGGTGCTGGTCAACCTGCTCGAGAACGCCGCACGCTACGGCGCGCCGCCGATCGTCGTCGCCGCCCGTGTGACGGAGAACATGCTGGAGATCGCCGTGCGCGACCATGGGCCGGGCCTGCCGCCGGCGCTGCACGGGCGGGAAGACACGCTGTTCGAAAAATTCACCCGGGGCGAAACCGAATCCGCGACGCCGGGCGTCGGCCTCGGCCTGGCCATCTGCAAGGCGGTGGTGGATGCGCACCACGGCCGGATCAGCGCCGCCAACGCGCCGGGGGGAGGCGCGCTGTTCACCATCCGGCTGCCGCGCAAGCCGCCGCCGGCCGATCCGGCATCATTGGCATGACCATGTCGACCTCCGCTCCCGTTGCCGTCGTGATCGAGGACGAGCCCCAGATCCGCCGCTTTGTCCGCGCGGCGCTGGAGGCGGAAGGCTGGCAGGTGCACGAGGCCGAAACCATGAAGCGCGGCCTCACGGAAGCCGGCACGCGCAAGCCCGACCTGCTGGTGCTGGACCTGGGCCTGCCCGACGGCGATGGGACCGAGCTGATCCGCGACGTGCGCGGCTGGTCGGCGGTGCCGATCATCGTGTTGTCGGCGCGCAGCGACGAGAGCGACAAGATCGCCGCGCTCGATGCCGGCGCGGACGACTACCTGACCAAGCCGTTCGGTGTTGGGGAATTACTGGCGCGGGTGCGCGCCAACTTGCGCCGCCCGCGCGCCGCTGCAGGCGAAGGCGATCCGGCGAATGCCGATCCGGTGTTCCGCTTCGGCGAGGTCGAAATCGACCGGCAGGCAAGGCTGGTGCGGCGCGCCGGCGCCGAAGTGCATCTGACGCCGATCGAGTACCGGTTGCTGTCGGTGCTG
>JACMQP010000134.1 GCA_014376915.1 Ramlibacter sp. | reverse complement strand
TTGTCGAAGGCGATCACGCGATGGGTCTTGCGCAGCACTTCGATCTGCGCCAGCCAGGCCGTGTAGTCGCCCGCCAGGCCGTGAATCAGAACCACCGGGGTGCCCGCGCCGACATCAAGGTAGCGCAGCGTGTAGCGCCCGGCCGGCGCCTGTTTCAGTTCATGGTCCATCTTGCTTCCTACTCGACGCCGAGATGGCTGTGCAGCGCGGCCTGCTGGTCCTGGAACTGATCGCGGGTTCCGAAAAAGACGACGCGGCCGGTATTGAGCAGCACCACATCGTCCGCAACCTTCATCGCCAGACCCAGGTTCTGCTCCACCAGCACCATGGAGAGGTGTTCCTTGAGGGTCATCAGGACCTCGCCGAGCTCGCGCACGATCTGCGGCGCCAGGCCCTCCGAGGGTTCGTCCAGCAGCAGCACGCGCGGGTTGGTCATCAGGCCGCGGCCGATCGCCAGCATCTGCTGCTCGCCGCCGGACAGACTGCCGGCCAGCTGGTTCTGCCGTTCTTTGAGCCGCGGAAAAATCTCCCACACGTGGTCGCGCGTCCAGTGCCGCTTGCCGCCCGCGGCCGGCGGGCGCGCCGCGACGTCGAGGTTTTCCCTGACCGTCAGGCTGCCGAAAATGCGCCGGCCCTGCGGCACCAGGCCGATCCCGGCGCGGCAGATGCGTTCGGGCGACAGCTTTTCCAGCGATTCGCCGGCCAGCGTGATGCGGCCGGAGCGCGGCGGCAGGAAGCCGATGATGGTGCTGATGCAGGTGGTCTTGCCGGCGCCGTTGCGCCCAAGCAGGGCCAGCAGCCGGCCGTCCTGCAGATCCAGGCTGAGGTCGTGCAGCACGTGGCTCTCGCCGTAGAACGCGTTGACGCGGTCCAGCGATAGCAGGCTAGTGGCCAAGGTAGATCTCCCGGGTGCGTGGGTCGGCCACCACCTCCTGCCGCGTACCGGCCAGGATCACCTCGCCGTGGTGCAGCAGGGTGATGCGGTCGGCAAACGCCAGCGCGACTTCCATGTCGTGCTCGATCATGAGGATGGTGATGGACCGGTCGATGTCGCGCAGGAGCGCCGTGATGGTCTCGCGTTCTTCGGCCGACAGACCGGCCAGCGGCTCGTCCAGCAACAGCACGCGCGGCTTCTGCGCCAGCGCCATGGCGATTTCCAGCCGGCGCTTTTCGCCATAGGAGGTCTGCTCCAGCGGCAGCTTCGCCTTGTCCGACAGGCCGACCGAGGCCAGCACCTCCAGCGCGCGGTCCGACAACGTCTTCTCGTGGTCTAACGAGCCCCAATGGCGGTGCCGGAGCGGCGACTTGCCCAGCAGCGCGAGCTTGACGTTGTGCAGCAGGTTGTCGCGCCCGAACAGGGTCACGATCTGATAAGTGCGGGCCAGGCCGAGCTGGGCCCGGGCCGCAGTGGAGCGCTGCGTGACGACCTTGCCCATCAGCGTGATGCTGCCGGAATTGGAAGCCAGATCACCGGCGATCAGGTTGAACAGGGTGGTCTTGCCGGCGCCGTTCGGGCCGATCAGCAGGTGCCGCTCGCCGTGCTCCACCCTCAAGTTCACCGAGCGAGTGACCTGCAGACCGCCGAAGGCCTTGCACAGATCGCGGACTTCGACCACGGAGTTCACAGCGTTTCCTTGGGCGGAGTCGGGCCGAGGGGTGCAGCGGCATGCATCACGGCGGCCTGACCCTTGGTCAGCGTTGGCCGGCGCAGGCGGGCCACACCGGCGACGATGCCACCCGGCACGAACATCACGATGAAGATGAAGACGAAACCCAGCAGCATGATCCAGCGGTCGATGTAGGCGCTAGCCACGTTCTTCAACAGCACCACCAGCGCCGCGCCGACCACTGGACCGCTCAATGTGCCGGCGCCGCCGGCGATCACCATCAGCAGCATCTCGGCGGAATTGGCCAGGGACAGACTGTGCGGGCTGATGAACTGGTGGTAGTAGACGTACATCAGGCCGGCCACCGCGCCCAGGAAGCCGCTTGCAACGAAGGTGATCCAGCGGATCAGCCAGACGTTGAAGCCGAGCGCGCTCATTCGCCTGGGCTGGTCCTTGGTGCCGCGGATGCTGGCGCCGAAGGGCGAACGCACCCAGACGGCGATCGCGGCCCACACCGCCAGGAACACGAGCAGGGTGAAGTAGTAAAAGTTGTTGGCATCGCCCAGGTTGACGCCGAAGGGCGCGGGCCGCGTCAGTCCCGAGATGCCATTGTCGCCGCCGGTGACGCTGGTCCACCGGTAGGCTAGGCCCCAGAGGATCTGGCCCAGTGCCAGCGTGATCATCAGGAAGCTGATGCCGGAGGCGCGCAATGCGATCAGGCCGAAGATGCCGGCCATCACGGTGGTTGCCGCGAGCGCCGCGGCGCCAGAGGCCAGGTGGCCCCAGCCCAGGTTCACCATCAGCCAGCCGCAGGTGTACGCCGACAATCCGAGATAGCCGGCATGGCCCAGCGAGGTCAGGCCGGCATATCCGACCAGCAGGTTCAGGCTGAGCGCGAACAGCGCCGAGATCAGGATCTGGCTGGCGAGGTTGGTGTAGTAGGTGCCGCCGGTGAAGAACGGCACAAACAGCAGCAGCGCGACCAGAACCACGCACGCGGCGCGCTTCACGCCGTGATCCTCCCGAACAGGCCGCGGGGCCGCACGGCCAGGATCACGACCATCGGCAGGAACAGGATGATGTACGCCAGGTCAGGGAACAGCACCTGGCCAAAGCTGTAGATGAACCCGATCAGGAAGCTACCGACGAAGGCACCGGCCAGACTGCCCAGGCCGCCCAGAATCACCACCACCAGCGCCAGCGGCAACATGTCGGCATCCAGTCCCGGATAGACCGACAGGATCGGCGCGGCGATCACGCCGCCGACACCGGCCAGTGCCGCGCCGAGACAGAACACGATGGTGAAGAGTTTTGAGGCCGGCACGCCGATGCCCTGCGCCATTTGCCGGTCGTCGACGCTGGCGCGAATCATCACGCCGAGCTTGGTCTTGTCCAGCAGCAGCCACAGCCCCAGGCCGATCACGGCGCTGAAGACCACGACCGCGAGACGGTAAAGAGGGAACGTCAGGCCCAGCAGCTGGACCCCGCCCGAGAGCAATGCGGGCGCGTTGACGGGACGCGGATCGCCGCCCCACAGCCACAGGCTGCCGTCAGCGATGACGAAGGCCACGCCCAGCGTGGCGAGCACCTGCGACAGGCTGTTGCCGGCAAGGCGACGCAGCACGAACCGCTCGACGATGCCGCCCAGCAGGCCGACCGCCAGGCCGGCCGCGAGCACCGCAACTCCGAAGTTGTAGCCCCGATCCAGCATCGCCAGGCCAATGTAGGCACCGAACATGAAATAGGCGCCGTGCGACAGGTTGGCGATGCGCATCAGGCCGAAGATCAGCGAAAAGCCGGCGGCCAGGGTAAACAGCACCCCACCCAGCGCCAGACTGTTCAGGCTCTGGATCAACCAGAAGGACATGCGCCGGAACTCCGTTTCGAAGCCGGATTATTTCTCGATGTTGTTGGCCGGCGGATAGTCGCGGGTGTACACCGGGTTGGCCAGGAAGTCCTTGGTGTTGTACGTCCAGAACTGGCTGACGGCCGGGTAGGTCTTGATCACGCTGTTGCTCAGCTTGCCGTTGACACGCTCCACCTTGCGCACATAGATGTCCATCACGGGATTGCCCAGGGCGTCCAGGCTGATCTTGCCGCGCGGGTCGTTCGACAGCTGAACCTTGCGCAGGGCCGCCATGAAGGCAGCCTTGTCTTCGATCTTGCCCTTTACGTCCTTGAGCGCCTGCTCCAGCATCAGTGCCGCGCCATACGCGCCCATCGAGTAATAACCCGGGTCCTGCTGATAGTCGCGGTTCATCGAGGCGACGAACTTCTTGTTGTCGGCGTTGGCCAGGGTGGCGGAATACCAGCCGGAAGAGATCACGCCCAGCGCCTCGTCGCCCATCGACTTCAGAACGCCTTCGTCCACCGTCGTCATCGCGCCGATGACGGGGATCTTGGCCTTCATGCCGTATTCGTTGTATTGCTTCAGGAACTTGATGCCATTGCCGCCAGCGAAGGCCGCAAACACGGCGTCCACGTTGGGCTTGATCTGGCCGATGTAGGTGCCGTAGTCGGCCACGTTAAGCGGTGACCAGAGCTTTTGCACCACCTTGCCGCCGTTCTCCTCGAACGTGCGCTGGAAGCCGGCAGCGGTCTCGTGGCCAAAGGCGAAGTCGTCCGCGATGATGGCGATGCGCTTGTACTTCAGTTCCTTCGCGGCGTATTCGCCCAGCACATGACTGGTCTGCGCCGAAGTGCCGACTGCGCGCACGAACCAGGGGTTGGGCTTGCGCTGCGTCAGGTCCTCGGCGGCGGCCGATGGCGAGATCACCGGGATTTCACTCTTGCGGATGTAGTCGTCGATGGCCAGCGCCTCGAAGGCGGCCAGTGGGCCGATGATGACCTGGACCTTGTCTTTTTCGACCAGCTCCTGCGCCTTGGTTTTGGTGATGGCGGGCTGCCCACTGGTATCGCCGACCACCAGCTCCACCTTGCGCCCTGCGATCATGTTGTTGCGCTCTTTCAGGAACAGGCGCAGACCGTCTTCCATCTGCTTGCCGCCGGCCGCCAGGGCGCCGGATTTGATGGTCAGGAAGCCGACCCGGATCGGGTCCGCGGCGTGGGCAGCGGCGCTCAGGCCGGCCGCCAGCAAGCCGACGGCGAGGGCGTGGGAAAGCAGTCTGGGGGTCATCGAAATCTCCTTAAGGGCAGGATGGAAGCCTAATTTTCAAGCGGATGATATATTACGAATTTGCGCTAGGTCAACTTGAGAACCGCCCAATTCTGCGCCACTTAAGGGAAATTACCTATGTAGGCCGGGTTAAGCGAGCGTGTTGGTTGAGTGATTGCAATTTTTTCTGATATCCCAGACAATTGATAATATTAGTCTCTGATATTTCTAGAACGATGTCATCGGTCGAAGTTTCCCTGTCCACCAACGGCAGCCGCCTGCTGCGCGAAACGGTTTACGAGCAGCTACGCGCCGACATGATCAGCTGCAAGCTGGCGCCAGGCGCCGAGCTGCGCGAAGCTGAGTTGGCGGCGCGCTTCGACATGAGCAAATCGCCGGTTCGGGACGCACTGATGCGACTCGAAAGCGAAGGGCTCGTCATCACATTGCCGCGCCAGGGCTACCGCGTTGCACCGGTGTCCCTGACCGACGTGCTCGACATGTTCCACCTGCGCGCGGCGCTGGAGCGGGCCTGCATGGAGCGCATCGTCCTGCAGGCCAGCGACGAGCAGCTCAGGGAACTTGATGCCTTCCGGCATTTCGATGCGGCCGCCTGGGACGGCGGCTTCATCGACTTCAACCGAGCCTTTCACCGGCGCATCGCCGAACTCGGGGGCAATGCCCGCATGCGCGACCAGCTGCTCGACCTGATCGACCTGCTCGAGCGCGCCGTGCAGGTGAGCGTGGCCAGCATGAAGCAGGGCGACCCGCAGGTCCTGGTGAACGAACACGTGGAAATCATCGATGCCCTGCAAGCGCGCGCCGTGAAGAAGGCGCAGCGGCTGGCCGAGCAGCACATCATCGCGGCCGGCAAGCGGGTGAGCAACGCAATCTCCCGCAGCCTGATCGCCGGCTGAACATTTTTTTATTCGAGAGGATTTATCCATGGCAAGCACAAGCAAGGAACCGGCGCTGCACGGCCTGTTCATCGATGGACGCGAAGTGCCGGCCACCCGGCCCGACACGCTGGACGTGATCAACCCCGCCACCGGCGAACTGCTGGCACGGATCAGTCACGCCAGCGATGAGGACGTGGACCGCGCGGTGCGCAGTTCGCAGGCGGCATTCGAGAGCGATGAGTGGGCGAGCATGTCGAACCGCACGCGGGCCAGGCTGATCAACAAGCTGGCCGACGTGTTCGAAGCGAACCTAGACGAGATGTACTCGCTGGAGACGGCCAATAATGGCCGATCGCTCAACGAAACCCGGGCCCAGATCTCGCGGCTGCCTGATTTCTTCCGCTACAACGCCGGGTTGGCGATCGCGCGGCGCGATTCCGTGATTCCGGTGGAAGGAAACTACCTGAACTACACCATCCGCACGCCGATCGGAGTGGTCGGCAATTCAACGCCGTTCAACCATCCGCTCATGATCATGGTCAAGAGCCTGGCACCGACGCTCGCTTCCGGCTGCACCACGGTCGTCAAGCCCTCCGAGTACACGCCGCTGACGACGCTGCGGCTGGCGCAGTTGTTCGTCGAGGCGGGCCTGCCGCCCGGCTGCTTCAACGTCGTCACCGGCCTGGGGCCGACCACCGGCAAGGCGCTGGCCGAGCATCCGGGTCTGGCCAAGTGGGTTCTCACCGGCGGCACGGAAGCGGGTCGGATCACCGGCGCCGCGGCCGGCAGCAATTTCGCGCACCAGACGCTGGAGCTCGGTGGCAAGACGCCGGTGCTGGTGTTCGACGACTTCGACGTCGAACAGGCGGTCAACTACGCAGCCTTCGGCGGCTTCATCGGCGCCGGCCAGACCTGCATCTGCGGCAGCCGCCAGATCGTCCAGGAAAAAGTCTATGACGAATTCGTCGAGCGGCTGGCGGCCAAGGCCAAGACCATCCGCATCGGCAACCCGGCCGACCCGTCAGTGCAACTGGGCCCGGTGGTGTCGGCCCGCCAGCAGCAACGCGTGCTGAAGTACATCCAGATCGGCCTGGAGGAAGACAAGGCGCGGCTTGTCGCCGGCGGCAAGGTGCCGACCGACCCAGCGCTGAAGAACGGCTTTTTCATCGAGCCCACGGTGTTCGCCGACGTGACGCCGCGCATGCGCATCTTCCAGGAGGAGGTGTTCGGCCCCTTCGTTTCTGTCACCAAATTCGGCACCGAAGCGGAAGGTCTGGCACTGGCCAACGACTCGCCGTTCGGCTTGGCCGGCGCCATCCGCACCAACGACATCACCCGCGCGCACCGCGTCGCGGCCAAACTGAAGTGCGGCATCGTCTGGATCAACGACCACCACCGGCTCGACCCAGCCTCGCCCTGGGGCGGCATCAAGGATTCGGGCATCGGCCGCGAATGCGGCACCGAATCCTTCGACCAGCATTTCGAGACCAAGTGCGTCATGGTGCGTCTGGATGACGCGCCCTTCGACTGGTACAAGGACACGGCCAAACAGGCCCGCCTCAACTGAACGCCCACGATGTCGCTACAACATAAGCCCCTGCAAGCCGTCCAGACTCCCGCCACCGAATTCAAGGACCTCAGCGTTACCGTTGCAGGCAAGCGCCTGAGCGCCCGGGTCGGCGGCAGCGGCAGGCCGATCGTGCTGTTCCATTCGCTGCTGGCCGACCAGAGCAGTTTCGACCCGGTTGCGGCAATGCTCGCGGCAACCCACCAGGTCATCGTGCTGAACCTGCCGGGCTTCGGCGCTTCGGACTTCGTCGGCAGCAGCCTGGAGGCGATCGCGGACCACATCGCGGCCGGCATCAAGGCAATGGACCTCCAGCACAAGCCGATCCTGCTGGGCAACGGCTATGGCGGCTTCATCGCGCTGCTGACGGCGATTCGCCATCCCGGCATCGCGTCGCGTCTGGTGCTGGCCGATTGTGGCGCCGCTTTTTCCGAGCCGGGCCGCGCTGCCTTCCGCGGCATGTCAGCCGCGGCGAAAGACAAGGGCCTGGGCGCGATTGCCGACGTGGCGATGCGCCGGTTGTTCGCGCCCGAGTTTCAGGAACTCAATCCGCAGCTGATCGAGGAGCGCAAGCAGCGTTTCGTGGCGGTGGATGCGCAAACCTTCCACGGCGCCTGCGACGCACTGGCGTCGCTGGATCTGCGGCCGCAGCTGAAGGCGGTGACGGTGCCGGTGCTGGTTCTGGTGGGCGAACAGGACGAGGCCACGCCGCCGCCCATGTCGCAAGAACTGAGCGCGGGACTTCCCCAGGCCGAACTGGTGGTGCTGGCAGGTTGTGCCCATGTGCCCCAGTTGCAGGCGCCCGGCATGTTCATGGAGGCGATCCGGCACTTCATCGACGACGAGCAGCGCGCCTGACGGCCGACTGGCATCTGGATCGCCGCACATGAGGCAACCCGTCCAGGTTGTTTGCTCCGGTTCGCCTGTGGACCCTCGAACTGCGCAATCGCACCATGCTGTCGCCGATGTGGCACTACAGCGCCGTCGATGGTCGGTGGCAAGAGCAAGCGGGACCCGGCGACACGCAGCTTCGCCGACTGTCTGCTGGTCGGCGGCGTCCTTTCCGGTGCCCCGTTCCGGGTGCGACGTCGCCCGGCTGGCGGCGATCGCCCTGGCGCTGGAGCAGGCGTTGCGCTGAATGGCTGCACGGGCCGGCCGCTATTTGCCCTGGTGTTCCATCGCATCCTGGTCGGGCCCGGTGGTCGTACGCAGCACCCGGTATTCGGAGTTGAACCAGACCGTGAACACCAGCTGCGTGTTGGGCGGCTCCAGGTAGCGCCAGTCCCAGGCGGTCTCGTTCTTCAGGGAATAGGTGATCGCCTTCGCCGGCTTGCCCAGCATCCGCCGTACCTCCTCCATCATCATCCCCGGCTTGACGCGGGCGAAATTGCCCGGGTTCAGCACTTGTTGCAGG
>JACMQP010000631.1 GCA_014376915.1 Ramlibacter sp. | reverse complement strand
GAACAGCAGCTCGATGCGGGTGAACAGGCGACCGCAGCGGTCCAGCGCAGCGACCGTGTTCTCGAAGTCCGGCGGCGCCGGGTTGCTCGCGATGGCATCGATCTCGGCCAGCTGCGCCTGCATCGCAACGTCGAAGGCGGGCTCGAAATGCCCGGGCCTGACCTGTGCGAAAGGCGGCAGGCCGTATGGACCGGTCCAGTCCTGCAGCAGGGGGTTGCTGGCGGCAACCGGTGAGTTCGGGTGGGAATTTGTCATGGCCGTATTTTCACCCGCGCCGCGCCAGCCCGGTCACCAGTTCGAGCACCGCAGCGGAGAACACCCGAGGCACTTCCTGCGGCATGTTGTGGCCGACGCCGGGCACCACGCGGTGCGAACGCGGGCCGCTGAAGCGATGGCCGTGGGCAGCAGCGTCGGCCGGCGGCCGCACGCCGTCATCGGCGCCGTCCAGGGTGATGGTGGGCACGCCGATGGCGGGCTGCGCCGCGAGCCGGCGCTCGATGTCGGCATAGGCCGGGTCGCCCGGCACCAGCCCGAACCGATGGCGGTACGACTGGATCACCACATCGACGAAATCCGGGTTGTCGAAGGCCGCCGCACTGCGCTCGAAGGTCGGCTGGTCGAAGGCCCAGGTCGGCGACCACAGTTGCCACAGCAGCCGCGTCACGCCGCGCCGGTCCTGCGCCAGTCCCGCGCGGCCGCGCTCGCTGTGGAAGTAGTACTGGTACCAGAGCCGGTGTTCGTTCTCCGGCGTGTCCGGCTCCATGCCGCGGGCGATGTTCTGGATGTTGTAGCTGTTGAACGAGACCAGCCCGGTGCAGCGCTCCGGCCACAGCGCCGCCACCACGCAGGCGGCGCGGCCGCCCCAGTCGTACCCGGCCAGCACCGCGCGCGGAATGGCGAGCGCGTCCATCAGCGCCAGCAGATCGGCGCCGAGCGCCGCCTGCTCGCCGGAGCGCGGCGTGGTGTCGCGCAGGAATCGCGTCGGTCCGAAGCCGCGAAGATAGGGAACGATGACGCGGCAGCCGGCGGCGGACAGGATGGGTGCGACTTCCGCATAGGTGTGGATGTCGTACGGAAAGCCGTGCATCAGGAACACCGGGGGCCCGTCTGCGGGGCCCCATTCCTGGTAGGCGATGGCGAGGACGCCGGCGGGGATGTGCTTGAGGGGTTGCATGGCTTTCATCCTGTAAGGTCGGAGGCGGCAGACCCGGCCATTCTTGCACTGGAGTCCGATGCATTTGTTCGAACGAATTACGCCCCGCCGGTGGCTCGCCATTGCGCTGGTCGCTGCGATGGTGGCATGCGCCTGGCTGGCCCCGCTCGACGCCGCCGCCAACCGGCAGATCGACGCGGGGTTGAAGCGCGCGCTGGTCAGTTTCGCGGCGGCCAGGGCCCTCAATGCCGTCATCTCCGTCGCTCAGGGAACGGAGATTTCGCTGCAGCCGCTGGGCCTGGGCGTCAACCTGAGCGTCGGCCAGGTGCTGGACCCGGTGAACGACGTGATCGAGCAGTTTTCCAGCCTGATGCTGGCCGCCAGCGTCGCTTTTGGCATCCAGAAGGTGTTGGTGAACGTCGGCGCGCATTGGCTGATCTCGCTGGTCCTCACCGCCACTGCGGTCGCATGGGCGGTCATGTTTTATCGGCGCCAGCGGTCACCCTCGTGGCTGGCGCAGGCGCTGGTCGTGCTGCTGATGCTGCGGTTCGCGCTTCCAGTCGCCACGCTGGCCAGCGACCTCGTCTTCCGGCAGTTCCTGGCTGGCGACTACGAGGCCAGCCAGCAGGTGCTGGGGCGGACCGCGACCCGGATCGAGACCACCGGCGCGCCGCCCGCGGCACAGGGCCAGGGCCTGCTCGACCAGCTCAAGGGCTGGGCCGGCTCGCAGTCCACGGCCT
>JACMQP010000630.1 GCA_014376915.1 Ramlibacter sp. | reverse complement strand
GCGCCACGGCCTGGCGGTTGATCTCGGTCTGCACCCCGACCAGGCTGACGCCGTAGCGCTCCAGGTCGGTCGAGAACTTGCCGCCGCTGGCGTTCAGGTCGGTGACTGCAGCCAGCAACTGCTTGCGTGAGATCGTAAAGGCATACCAATGCCATGCCGACCACGGCTTGCGGGTGGTGACGTGGCTGACCTGGCGGGTGACCGGGTTGTCGAACCTGGACAGGTAGCGTCCCTGGCTGCGGTACACCGGGTTGATGTAGGGCACGTTCTGGTCGAAGCCGCGGCTGTCCTGGCGCTCGGCGCCGGCCGGGAACCCGGCCAGGAACAGCGGCGGCTGGATCCAGAAGAAGTGGCCTTCGCCGTCGTGGATGGCGACTTGCGCCGTCGCGTAGCCCCTGGCACCATTGCGCATCCGGGCGGTGGGGATCTTGAGGCTGAATTCGACGCCGAAGCGTGAGTTTTCGCTGACCCAGGGATGCGGCATCCGGTCCGCCGGCCAGGTGACATTGGCCTGCATGTTGACGAAGCGATGCGCCGGATCGTCCGACAGTGGCGAGCACACCGTCTTCATCACCCAGCCGGCGCTGCCCACTTCCAGCCCCTTGCCTGCTTCCACCTGGAACGCGCTGCACTCGCCGGGCCCCGCGTGCTTTTCGTCGGCCGGCTCGCTGCCGGCCAGGCCCGTGTAGTCGCTGACCGACCAAGACGGCGCTTCGGAAAAGGCCGGGTAGCCGTATTCGCCGTGGACGAAGTGCAGGATGCCGGGCGGCCGGGGCTTGCCGGCGTGGAGGCTTTCCAGCGAAAAGATCCGGCCGTCGAGGGAACCCAGCGCTTCCGGTTTGTAGTAGTAGTCGACGCCTGACCAGCGCTGCGATTCGGCCTGGACGGCGGCCGAAACCAGCAGTAGCAGCGCGAGGCAGAAGGCTTTCAAGCGCGCCGGCCTCAGACGCCTTCGACCAGCACCATGCGCATCACGGCGATGCCGGCGCGCGCCTGGCGGGCGGCGCCATATTCAGCGGAGTCGTAGAACCTGCGCGCCTGCTCGACGCTGGGGAATTTCAGCATGACCAGGCGCGTGGGAGACCAGTCGCCTTCGAGCACGTCGACCTTGCCGCCGCGGACGCAGACCTCGGCGCCGTAGACCTTCATTGCGATGGTGGACAGCCGCTTGTACTCCTCGTACTCGGCAGGGTTCTTCACGTCGACGTTGGCGATGATGTAGGCACTGCTCATGACGGCTCCTCTTCAGGCGTTGAAGTTGTCTTCGAGGTAACCGTTCTTCTTGGTCACGCGGTCCAGGGCGAGCAGCGTTTCCAGCAGTGCCTTCATGTGCTTGAGCGGCACGGCATTGGGGCCGTCCGACAGCGCCATGGCGGGGTCCGGATGGGTTTCCATGAAGATGCCGGCGATGCCGACGGCAACCGCAGCGCGTGCCAGCACCGGCACCATCTCGCGCTGGCCGCCGGAACTGGTGCCCTGGCCGCCGGGCAGCTGCACCGAATGGGTGGCGTCGAACACCACCGGCGCGCCGGTCTCGCGCATGATCGCCAGCGAGCGCATGTCGGAGACGAGGTTGTTGTAGCCGAAACTCGCGCCGCGTTCGCAGGCCATGAAGCTGTCTTCCAGCAGGCCCTTTTCCTTCGCCGCGGCGCGCGCCTTGTCGATCACGTTCTTCATGTCGTGCGGCGCCAGGAACTGCCCCTTCTTGATGTTGACCGGCTTGCCCGACTGGGCCACCGCGCGGATGAAATCGGTCTGGCGGCACAGGAAGGCCGGCGTCTGCAGCACGTCGACGACCCTGGCGACTTCGGCGATCTCGGACTCGCTGTGCACGTCGGTGAGGATCGGCAGGTCCAGGTCCTTCTTGACTTTGGCCAGGATCTCCAGGCCGCGTTGCATCCCTGGGCCGCGGAAGCTGGTGCCCGAGGAGCGGTTGGCCTTGTCATAGCTACTCTTGAAGATGAAGGGAATGCCCAGGCCAAGGGTGATTTCCTTCAGGGCTCCGGCGGTGTCCATCTGCAGCTGCTCCGACTCGACCACGCAAGGGCCGGCGATCAGGAAGAACGGCTGATTCAGGCCGATGTCGAAGCCGCAAAGTTTCATGCGACTGCCTTCAGCGGTTTGGCGCCGGCCGCCAGTGGCGTGCTGGCCAGTCGCTCGCTCTGGTGCTTCACCGCAGCCTGGATGAACGAATTGAACAGCGGATGGCCGTCCCAGGGCGTGGATTTGAATTCCGGGTGGAACTGCACGCCCATGAACCAGGGATGCACGTCCTGCGGCAACTCGACGATCTCGGTCAGGTGCTCGCGCTGTGTGAGCGCCGAGATCACCAGGCCGGCCTTGCGCAACTGGTCCAGGTAGTTGACGTTCGCCTCATAGCGATGCCGGTGGCGCTCGTTCACGACGTCGCCGTAGATCTTGTGCGCCAGCGTGCCCGGAGTGACGTCGGAGCTCTGGGCGCCAAGCCGCATGGTGCCGCCCAGGTCGGAGCTGTGGTCGCGGGTCTTGATGGTGCCGTCGGCGTCCTTCCACTCGGTGATCAGCGCGATCACCGGGTGCGGCGTGTCAGGCTCGAACTCCGTGCTGTTCGCGTCCTTCATCCCGGCCACGTCTCTTGCGTATTCGATGGTCGCGACCTGCATCCCCAGGCAGATGCCGAGGTAAGGTACCTTGTGCTCGCGGGCGAAGCGGGCAGCGGCGATCTTGCCCTCAATGCCGCGCTTGCCGAAGCCGCCGGGCACCAGCACCGCGTCGTACCTGCCGAGGTCGGAGACGCCGGCGGGCGTGATGGTTTCGGAATCGATGTAGTCGATCTTCACCCGCACGTGGTTCTTCATGCCGGCGTGGCGCAACGCCTCGTTGAGCGACTTGTAGCTGTCCGACAGGTCGACGTACTTGCCGACCATCGCGATGGTCACCTCTCCCTGCGGGTTCTCGGTTTCATGGACCAGGGCGTCCCAGCGCTTCAGGTTGGCCGGCGGCGTGTTCAGGCGCAGCTTGTCGCAGATCAGGCCGTCCAGGCCCTGCTCGTGCAGCATCCGCGGCACCTTGTAGATGGTGTCCACGTCCCACATCGAGATCACGCCCCACTCGGGCACGTTGGTGAACAGCGAGATCTTGGCCCGCTCGTCCTCGGGAATGGCGCGGTCCGCGCGGCACAGCAGGGCGTCGGCCGAGATGCCGATCTCGCGCAGCTTCTGCACCGTGTGCTGGGTCGGCTTGGTCTTGAGCTCGCCGGCGGCGGCGATCCAGGGCACGTAGGTGAGGTGGACGAAGGCGGTGTTGTTGGGCCCCATCCGCAGGCTCATCTGCCGCACGGCTTCCAGGAACGGCAGCGATTCGATATCGCCCACGGTGCCGCCGATTTCCACGATCGCGACGTCCGCCGCGTCGGGTTCGCCATAGTGGGCGCCGCGCTTGATGAATTCCTGGATCTCGTTGGTGATGTGGGGGATCACCTGCACCGTCTTGCCGAGGTAGTCGCCACGGCGCTCCTTCTCGAGCACCGACTGGTAGATCTTGCCGGTGGTGAAGTTGTTCACCTTGCCCATGCGGGTGGTGATGAAGCGTTCGTAGTGGCCCAGGTCGAGGTCGGTCTCGGCGCCGTCGTCGGTGACGAACACTTCGCCGTGCTGGAAGGGAGACATGGTGCCCGGATCGACGTTGATGTACGGATCGAGCTTGATCAGGGTGATCTTGAGGCCCCGCGATTCGAGAATCGCAGCTAAGGAGGCTGAGGCGATTCCCTTGCCGAGGGAAGACACCACACCGCCGGTGACGAAGACAAATTTGGTCATGTCAGGTCGGAAGGTGCGCTTCCGGGAGGTGGTAAAGCGAAATTATACGGGCCAGGGCGCAGGCCGGATCGGGCACGCCCTGATGTCCGCGTTTCGCGGCCGGGGTGCTACATTCCCGCGGATGAACGACCTCGCAGGCAAACACATCGTCCTCGGACTGTCGGGCGGGATCGCCTGCTACAAGTCGGCGGAGCTGTGCCGTGCGCTGATGAAGGAAGGCGCGACGGTGCAGGTGGTGATGACGCGGGCCGCCGAGCAGTTCATTACGCCGGTGACCATGCAGGCGCTGTCCAACCGGCCGGTGTACACCTCGCAATGGGACGCTCGCGAGCCGAACAACATGCCGCACATCAACCTGTCGCGCGGCGCCGACGCCATCCTGATTGCACCTTGCAGCGCGGACTTCATGGCCACGCTGCTGCACGGCCGGGCTGACGAACTCCTGAGCCTGATGTGCCTGGCCCGCCCGATCGACAAGGTGCCGCTGCTGCTGGCGCCGGCGATGAACCGCGAAATGTGGGCCCATCCGGCGACCCAGCGCAACATGGCGCAGCTGGGCGCCGACGGCGCGCACATCCTGGGCGTAGGCTCGGGCTTCCAGGCCTGCGGCGAGACGGGCGACGGCCGCATGCTGGAGCCAGCCGAACTGCTGGAGGACGTGATCGCCTTCTTCCAGCCCAGGCTGCTGGCCGGCCGGCGCGTGCTGGTGACGGCGGGGCCGACCTTCGAAGCGATGGACCCCATCCGTGGCATCACCAACCATTCGTCCGGCAAGATGGGTTTCGCCATCGCCCGCGCTGCCCGCGAGGCCGGCGGCGACGTGACGCTGGTGGCCGGCCCGGTGGCACTGGCGACGCCGCGTGGCGTGCGGCGCATCGACGTCAAGTCGGCGCGGGAGATGCTTTCAGCGACCCTGGCCGAGGCGCCGCAGGCGGATGTTTTCGTCGCGACCGCGGCAGTGGCCGACTGGCGGCCCGCCGAGACCAGTGACCACAAGATCAAGAAGGATGGTTCCGGCGAGCCCCCCGTCATTCGCTTCACTGAAAATCCAGACATCCTGCTCGCGGTGGCGCAAAGCCCGCGGGCCCGCAGCGGCGAGCTGTTCTGTGTCGGCTTTGCCGCCGAGAGTCACGACCTGGTGGCCCATGCGCAGGCCAAGCGGGCACGCAAGGGGATCCCCCTGCTGGTCGGAAATATCGGGCCGCTGACCTTCGGCCAGGACGACAACCAGATGCTGCTGGTCGACGAGCAGGGCGTGCGCGAACTGCCGCGCGCCTCCAAACTGTTGCTGGCCCGCACCCTGGTTGCCGACAT
>JACMQP010000133.1 GCA_014376915.1 Ramlibacter sp. | reverse complement strand
GGCCGACAGCATGCGCACGTTCATGTGCACCGTCGGCGCGTACGGATTGCGCGGGTGGAACACCAGCGAGACGCCGACGGCCTCGAACGGCGCACCGGCCAGGCCCGGCCGGTGCTGGGTCGCGGAGCCCGGCAGCTTCGGCCCGGTGACGTGCGAGAAGCCGCAGCCGGCGCGCTCGAACACCGCGCCGTCCTCCAGGATCATCGTGATGCCGTTGCCCTGCAGCGGCTCGCCAGGCTCCTTGCGCCAGGAGTCGCTCAACACCGCCTTGCCGTCCACCGCGGCAACCGCGGCCATGATCTGTTGCTGCAGGCCCAGCAGGTAGTCGCGCACCACGGGCACGTGGTTCGCCGCGCTCATGCGGGGTTGCGCAAGGCGCGGTAGCCGATATCGCGGCGGTACTGGGCGCCGTCGAAGCGGATCTGGTCGACCACCTCGTAGGCGCGCTGCTGGGCTGCCTTGACCGAATCGGCCAGCGCCGTGACGCACAGCACGCGGCCGCCCGCCGTCGCGATCACCCCGTCCCGCCTGACCGTGCCGGCATGAAACACCATCGCATCCTCGGACTCCTTCGGCAAGCCGCTGATCGCGTCGCCTTTGCGCGGGTTCGTCGGATAGCCGTTGGCAGCCATCACCACGCCCAGCGCCGTGCGGCGGTCCCACTGCAGTTCGACCTGGTCCAGCGTGCCGGCGGTGGCTGCCATCATCACGTCCAGCAGTTCGGTCTTCAGCCGCATCAGGATCGGCTGGGTCTCCGGGTCGCCCATGCGGCAGTTGAATTCGAGCGTCTTCACCGTGCCGTCCGGCGCGATCATGAGGCCGGCGTAGAGAAAGCCGGTGTAGGGGATGCCATCGCTTTCCATGCCCTTGATGGTCGGCAGGATCACCTCGCGCATCGCACGGGCGTGGATCTCGGGCGTCACCACCGGCGCCGGAGAATAGGCGCCCATGCCACCGGTATTGGGACCCTGGTCGCCATCCAGCAATCGCTTGTGGTCCTGGCTGGTGGCCAGCGCCGTCACATTCTTGCCGTCGCACATGACGATGAAGCTGGCTTCCTCGCCGGTCAGGAACTCCTCGATCACCACGCGCGCGCCACCCTCGTTGTGGCTGCCGCCCAGCGCGCTGTCCACCAGCATGAAGTCGATCGCGGCATGCGCTTCCTGCGCTGTCATGGCGACGACCACGCCCTTGCCCGCGGCCAGGCCGTCGGCCTTGACCACGATCGGCGCGCCCTTGCGCTCCACATAGGCGTGGGCAGCGACCCGGTCGCTGAAGGTCTCGTAGTCGGCAGTCGGAATGCCGTGGCGTTTCATGAAGGCCTTGGAAAAGGCCTTGGAACTCTCCAGCTGCGCCGCGGCTCTGGTCGGCCCGAAGATGCGCAGGCCGTGAGCGCGAAACTCGTCGACCACGCCGGCCGCCAGCGGCGCTTCCGGGCCGACCACGGTCAGCGCGACTTTTTCCTGCTGGGCCCACTTGCGCAGCGCCGTCACGTCGGTCAGGGGAATGTTTTCCAGGCGCGCGTCCAGGGCCGTGCCGCCGTTGCCCGGCGCCACGTAGACCGCCTGCAGTTTTTGTGATTGGGCCAGCTTCCATGCCAGCGCGTGCTCACGGCCGCCGCCACCGATGACGAGAACTTTCATGCGGACTCGATGCTGGCGTTGTGGAACACGTCCTGCACGTCGTCCAGGTCTTCCAGCACGTCGAGCAGCTTCTGCATCTTCGCGGCGTCCTCGCCGGCCAGCTCGATGGTGTTTTCGGGGCGCATCGTCACTTCGGCCACCTCGGGTTTGAGGCCGGCGGCTTCCAGCGCGTTCTTGACGGCTTCGAAATCGGGATAGGCGGTGAGCACTTCGATGGCGCCGTCGTCGCCGCTGATCACGTCCTCGGCGCCGGCTTCCAGCGCCACTTCAATCACCTTGTCTTCGCTGGTTCCGGGTGCGAAGACCATCTGGCCGCAATGCTTGAACTGGAAGGCCACCGAGCCGGCGGTGCCCATGCTGCCGCCGTACTTGCTGAAGGCGTGCCGGACGTCGGCCACCGTGCGCACCTTGTTGTCCGTCATGGTGTCGACGATGATCGCGGCGCCGCCGATGCCGTAGCCCTCATAGCGGATCTCCTCGTAGTGCGCGCCCTCGAGATTGCCGGTGGCCTTGTCGATGTTGCGCTTGACGGTCTCGATCGGCAGGTTGGCCGCCTTGGCCTTTTCCACCGCCAGCCGC
>JACMQP010000132.1 GCA_014376915.1 Ramlibacter sp. | reverse complement strand
TTCACGTTCTCCGGCGCCCTGAGCAGCTTGAACTCGGGGGCGAAGTGCAGTTCGAAATCTTCCCTGACCCGCACGGGCAGGCAGGCCATGGCGAGCTGCAGCTCGTCGGCGGCATAGTTGCCCAGGTAGCCCACCGCGAAGGTGAGCATGGTCAGCGCCGGATTGGCGCTGATGCTGCCGGCCTCGGGCTCCGCCAGGAAGGTTGGCACATCGAGGTCCAGCTCCAGCGTCTGCCGCTGCACGTCGCGCTGGACGGCAGGGAAACGCACTGCGCCCGTGCCGCGCATGTTGCTGGCCGTCAGCAGCTTCTGCACCGCCTCGCCGCCCATGTCGGGGGGAATCTGCGCCAGCCGGTCCTGCAACACGGTAGCGGCGTAGCCCGTGGCTTCGACGCGGATGCCGGCGCTGGCACGGCCGTTCTTTGCGATGCGCCACACCGAGCGGACCGAGACGCGATTGGCGTCCGCCGCCAGCGGCGGCGTGCGCATCAGTTTCGCGCCGCCGGCCAGCGCCACCGCCACCGGCTTGTCCGAGTCGGCCATCGGCAGGGCGCCGAACGGGACCCGGCTGTCGGTCGGGTCGACGAACAGGTCGAGCCCGGGCAGGTAGAGGATGCAATGGTTGAAGCTCACCAACGTCGGCAACTCCGGCAGCACGTATTCGGCCGTGCTGTTGATCAGCACCGGCACCGCCTCGATGTCCACCGCCTTGAGCAGCGTCTGCATCAGCAGCGCCTGGTCCTTGCAGTCGCCGTAGCCCAGGTAGATGGCGACGTAGCGGATGTTGTGGCGCACCCAGTCATGGATGGCGGCGGCCTTCTCGCGCGGGCTGGCCTTGTCGCGGGTGATTTCCAGCGAGAGCCGGCGCACCTCGTCGGTCACCACCGCCTTGGCGGTGACCTGTTCGCCATAGGCGCGCGCCAGTTGCGCATGGTCGTTCCACGCCGAGGCATAGAGCCGGGACATGCTGGTCAGCGTGTTGGCGCCGGCGGGGTCGAGCACCCGCGCCGCCGAGCTGGCCTGCAGCTGCCACACCTCGGTGTCGGCGCTGTCACTGCGTTGCAGCGCGAAGCCATCCGAAAAGACCTTCAAGCCCAGGGCCTTCGGCGCCTCCAGCCGGATGGCGACCAGGTCGAAGGCGACCACCGGCACGATCAGGTCGACAGCCTGGGCCCACCCGGGCAGCATCGGCGTGTGGTTGGTCAGGCGCCCGCGCAGCACCGTCCGGTCGCCGCGCTGCACGTCGGGAAAGGTGAGCATCACGATCGCCATCTCCGGCATGCTGGGGCTGGTGCCGCCGGAGGCGATGCCGCTCTGGACCTGGATCGCGTCGGCCGCCACCGGCAGCTTGCGGCCGTCGGCCTTCAGCGTGTACGCCTCGACCACTTCGTGGCGCTGCAGCGCCCGGTGGTAGGGCCGCGTCGCCTTGCCGACGATCAGCGCGCCCTGGTCGGAGAGCGCCTCGCGTTCGATCGTGTAGTCGGTGACGCTGGAGGCGTCCGCGGCGAAGCGGATGGTGGTTTCGGCCCGGTTGACCTTCCAGTGCGCCGACTGCCCTCCCAGGTTCTGCGCCATCGCCGACAGCGACAAGGCCAACCAAAGCACCGCGCACCAGGCGCGCCAGCGCCGGCCATGAGAAAGTTCCGTGGGATCCTCCTGAGTCTTCTTCTGGCCTGGACGGCGACGCCGCGCAGCTGGCGGATTATTCGCGCAGCAAGCGCTTCAGGTAAAGCCCTGCGGCTAGAATCCGGTCCGGGTCGACAGTTCACCCAGACGTTGCCGGAGCCTTGTGCTCACGCTAGACCTGTCATCGACATCCGCCAAGCACTCGACATGTTCTGTGTGCCTGCGCTGCAAGCGGCGACTCCAGCACTCCTGACCGGATCCGGGCATATTGGGAATGTTCATGACACGACTGCTTGTCCCCCTGGCCACGCCCGACTTGTCGGCGCTGGCCAAAATCCTCAAGAGCTCCCTGGACGAACGGCACGGCGCCGGCAAGCCGCCGCCGACGCATGTGGAGCTGCTCAACCTGCTGGCCCGCGCTGCGGGACTGCGCAACTTCGCCACGCTCAAAGCCTTCGCACTGGTGGCGCCGGTCGCACCGGCGGATGGCGTCGATGCGGGCACGCTGTCGGCGACGGCGCGCAAGGCCTTGCTTCAATTCGACCCGGCGGGGCGGCTGGTCCGCCTGCCCGGCAAGCTGTCGGTGCAGCAGATGGTGATGTGGGCGCTGTGGACCCGGTTTGCCGCCCGCCGCACATACACCGAGAAGGAAGTGAACGCGCTGCTCAACGCCCATCACACCTTCGGTGACCAGGCCACGCTGCGCCGTGAACTGGTCAACATGAAGCTGGTCGGGCGCGAGAGCGACTGCAGCAGGTACTGGAAAGAGCCGCGCCGCCCCGAACCGGAGGTGCGGGCCTTTCTCCATGCCTGGCGCGCCGGCCCGCGCTAGGGCTGCTTGCGCCAGTACGAATAGGTCCACGCGTGCTGGAAGCCCGCGCGGCGGTACAGCGAGTTCGCAGCCGTGTTCTCCGCCGACACCTGCAGGAAGACCCGTTCGTAGCCGCGGTCGATGGCTGCGTCCGCGAGCGTGGCGAGCACGCGTGCGGCCAGGCCACGGCCGCGGCAGGCCTGTGCGGTGCGCATGCCGTGGACGCTGGCCCAGCCATGGCTGAACGCAGCCGCGCCTGCAGCCACCGGATGCCCGGCCTCGCGGATCAGTGCGAACTGCGAGCCTTCGGCCTTGCCCAGCTTCTGGACGCGGCTGGCGCCGTCGACCGGATCGAAGCCTTCGCCGAGAAACACGCTGGCCCAGGCTGGCGTGGGTGCTGCATCGAGTTCGGACGGTGCGCCGTCGGACACCGCACGCACGTGAGCCGCCGCCGCCGTCTGTACCTCGGTGACGATCTCTTCGCGATAGCCCTGCGCAGCGAGCAGGCAGCGGAAGGCCTCGAAGGCGGGCAGCACAGGGATGCGCAGCATCACGGGCAGGCCTTGCTGCGCATAGCGTGCCTCGATCTCCTGGAGCACCGAAGGCGCCGGCGCGCTGTGGGCCAGCGGCACGGCGCTCTTGGCGCGGCCCACGGTTCCGGCATCGAAGGGCAGAACCCAGCCCGCAATCTCCGCCTGCGCACTGGGCGATACCGCCCGCACGGTGGCCCGTTCGAGTGCTTCGATCTGTGTGGAATCCATCGCCGGATTCTGGCGCATGCCCCGGCTACAACAGGCGCTTGAGGTACTTCCCGGTGTGGCTCGCCGGATTGGCGGCAATGTCTTCCGGCGTGCCGACACCGACCACTTCGCCGCCGCCGGCGCCGCCCTCCGGCCCCATGTCGATCAGCCAGTCGGCGGTCTTGATCACGTCCAGGTTGTGCTCGATGACGACGATGGTGTTGCCGGCGTCGCGCAGCTGGTGCAGCACCTTGAGCAGCAAGTCGATATCGGCAAAGTGCAGGCCGGTGGTGGGCTCGTCCAGGATGTAGAGCGTGCGCCCGGTGTCGCGCTTGGACAGCTCCAGCGCCAGCTTCACCCGCTGCGCCTCGCCGCCCGAAAGCGTGGTCGCTGCCTGTCCCAGCTTGACGTACGACAGGCCCACGTCCAGCAGCGTCTGCAGCTTGCGCGAGATCGATGGCACGGCCTTGAGGAAGTTGAAGGCATCCTCCACCGTCATGTCGAGCAGCTGGGCGATGTTGCGGCCTTTCCACTGCACTTCCAGCGTCTCGCGGTTGTAGCGCTGGCCTTTGCAGACGTCGCAGGGCACGTACACGTCCGGCAGGAAGTGCATCTCCACCTTGACGACGCCGTCGCCCTGACAGGCTTCGCAGCGGCCGCCGGCCACGTTGAAACTGAAGCGGCCCGGCCCGTAGCCACGCTCCTTGGCCATCGGCACTTCGGCCATCAGCTCGCGGATCGGCGTGAACAGCCCGGTGTAGGTGGCCGGGTTGCTGCGCGGCGTGCGGCCGATCGGCGACTGGTCGACGTTGATCACCTTGTCGAAGTGCTCGATGCCCTCGATCGCATCGTGCGCGGCCGGCTCCTCGTGGGCGCGGTACAGGGTCCGGGCAACCGCCGTGTACAGCGTGTCGTTGACCAGCGTCGATTTGCCCGAGCCCGAGACGCCGGTGACGCAGGTGAGCAGGCCGACCGGGAAGGCGACGCTGACGTTCTTCAGGTTGTTGCCGCTAGCGCCCAGCACCCGGATCTCCTGCAAGTCGCCTTGCGTGGCCAGGTGCTCGGCCTCGCGCGCGGCGCGCCGGGTGGCGGCGGCGCTGGGCGCGAAACGCGAGCCGGACTTGGGTTGGTAAGCCGGTTTGGCGACCACCGGCAGCCAGGCCGTGCGGCGCGGCGGGACGGCGATCGACTTCGCGCCCGACAGGTACTGGCCGGTGAGCGATTGCGGCGTCGCCTTCACTTCCTCGAACGTGCCCTGCGCCATCACCCGGCCACCGTGGATGCCGGCGCCGGGACCCATGTCGATCACATGGTCGGCGGCGCGGATCATGTCTTCGTCGTGCTCCACCACGATCACGCTGTTGCCGATATCGCGCAGATGCCGCAGGGTGGCGATCAACCGGTCGTTGTCGCGCTGGTGCAGGCCGATGCTGGGCTCGTCCAGCACGTACATCACGCCGGTCAGGCCCGAGCCGATCTGCGACGCGAGGCGGATGCGCTGCGCTTCGCCGCCCGACAGCGTCTCGGCGCTGCGGTCCAGGCTGAGGTAGTTCAGCCCGACGTCGTTCAGGAAACGCAGCCGCAGGCCGATCTCGCGGATCACCTTGTCGGCGATCTCGGCCTTGGAGCCGTGCAGCTTCAGACCGTTGAAATACTCGTAGCTCTCGCGCAGCGTCAGGTGGCTGACCTCGAAGATCGCGCGGGCCTGTGCGCCTTCCCCGAGCTTGACGTGGCGCGCCTCGCTGCGCAGGCGGGTGCCGTGGCACCCCGGGCAGGCCTGCATGCTGCGGTAGCGCGACAGCTCTTCGCGCACCGCGACCGAATCGGTTTCACGGAAGCACCGCTCCATGTTCGGCAGGATGCCCTCGAACGGATGCTTCTTGGTCACCTTGCGGCCGGACGACG
>JACMQP010000629.1 GCA_014376915.1 Ramlibacter sp. | reverse complement strand
GGTTTTCAGTTCGCTGTCCCGCTGTTCCGCGGCCGGCAGTTTTGCCACTACTTCCATGCAGTCCCCCAATTCGTAACGATCGTCGACCAGGCGCGATTCGCAGGAGATTAACGGGTTCGCGAAAGCTCTTCAACCGGGCGAACCTTGGTTGTCCCCTCCAGAGTCAATGCGGGGGCGCCCCGTAGGACCGCACCTACGGCAACAGTCGATCAAGAACTACGGGAAAGATGGGCGCGCGCAAGCGGTTCGCGGGCGAAAAAAAGCCGCCTTGCGGCGGCCTTTTTCATGCGTGGGGGAACCTCAGTTCAGAGCCGACTTCTTGCCGTCCTTGTAGACGTACAAGGTGATCGCCGGGTTGCGCATCTCACCGGTCGCGTCGAAAGCGATGTTCGCGGTCACGCCCTTGAAATTGGTCTCCGCCAGCTTGGGCGTGTAGACCTTGGGGTCGACCGAGTTGGCGCGTTTCATCGCGTCGACCAGCACGAACGTGGCATCGTAGGTGTACGGGCTGTAGACCTGGAACTGGTTCGGGTACTTGGCATCGTAGCGCTTCTTCCAGGCCGCACCGCCGGGCATCTTCTCCAGCGAGGCACCGCCTTCGGCGCAGACCACGTTGTTCAGCGTCTTGGCGCCGGCCGCCAGCTTGGCGATTTCCGCGGTGCAGATGCCGTCGCCGCCGAAGTACTTGACGTTCGACAGGCCGAGCTGCTCCATCTGGCGCAGCATCGGGCCGGCTTGCGGGTCCATGCCGCCGTAGAAGATGGCGTCCGGCGCCTTGGCCTTGATGGCCGTCAGGATTGCCATGAAGTCGGTGGCCTTGTCGGTCGTGAACTGCTCGTCCACCACCTGCATGCCCTTGGACGTGGCGATGCGCTTGAACACTTCGGCGACGCCCTGGCCGTAGGCCGTGCGGTCATCGATGATGGCGATCTTCTTCAGCTTCAGGTTGTCGGCGGCGTGCAGTGCCAGGCCGGCGCCCAGCGCATTGTCGTTGGCGATGATGCGGAAGGTGGTCTTGTAACCGGGCTTGGTCAGGTTGGGGTTGGTGGCGGCGCCCGTGACGTGCGGGATGCCGCAGTCGTTGTAGACCTTGGCGGCGGGGATGGTCGTGCCGGAATTCAGGTGTCCGACCACGCCGGCGACCTTGGCGTCGCACAGTTTCTGTGCGGCAGCCGTGCCCTGCTTCGGGTCAGCCGCGTCGTCCTCGGCCTGGATCTCGAACTTCATCTTCTTGCCGCCGATGACGATGTTCTGCGCGTTGAGGTCCTCGATGGCCATCCGGACGCCGTTTTCATTGTCCTTGCCGTAGTGCGCTTGGGCGCCGGACACGGGCGCGACGTGGCCGATCTTGACCACTTGCACCTCTTGTGCCGATGCCAGGCCGGCCAGAGCGGCGATGGCGGCAGCGACCGTCAGTTTCAACTTCACTTGCATAGAACCTCCAGAGTAAGAAAATAGGTTGAGAATCTTTTTGGGCTCAACGGCGGCGAACATATCGCAATTTCCGCACCCGAACCATAGGGGAATGTCATGGGTGGCCCTGTTTAGGCCCGGATCAGGGCTGCTGCGGCTCACCGCGGCCGGCCGTGAGTTCCTCGGCCAGGGCCTGCCCGACGCTTTCGCGGACCACCAGCTCGATCTCCTCGCGCAGCAGCGGACCCAGCATCTGGGTTTGCTGCAACACGGTGGTGGCGATGGCTTCGCGCAGCCGGCGCTCCAGCGTGAGTTCCACCCGCTGCATGATGCGATGCACCAACTGTTCCTGCGACAGGACGAAGGACCCGGCCGCACCGGCGGCGGGCCCACTCCCGGCCTTGCGCACCACCTCGGTGAGGGTGGGCACGAAGCGCGGCGGATTGCGGACCGTCATCCGGCGTCCCGGGACGCAAGGTCGTGGCGGGTGATCGCATAGCCCCGGTCGGCGTAGTGCTTCCAGCGGCGGCGGGCGTCCAGCCGGTCGTCCTGCGCCTGCGTCACCACCTCGATCAGTCGCTCGAAGCGCTCGAAGCCTTCGGGCACCGACCCGCCGAGATTGACCAGTACCTGCTGGTGCGGCCCCGTCAGCACCGATTCGGCCAGCACGACCGGCGAGGCCGCCAGCGTGGCCGGCGTCGCCTGGCCGCTGCAGTGCGCCAGGAATTCCAGCGGCGCGAACGTCCACAACGCCAAGTCGAGCTCGCGCAAGGTGTCGGCTTCTCCCGTCACCATCACCTGCGCGCCCGAGCCGACCGCCTTGCGCAGCAGTCGGCAGGCGTACCCAAGCTTGTCGGGGGCGTTGAAATGGAAGGCCACCTCGGTCATGGACCTACTTGCGGCGGACGGCCTTGCGGGCCGGCTTGCCTTGCGGCTCGCCCTGTTGCCCCATGATGAATTCCACCAGCAGGCCCACCGGGCGACCGGTCGAGCCCTTGGCCGCGCCGCCCTTCCAGGCGGTGCCGGCGATGTCGAGGTGAGCCCAAGGGTAGGCCTTGCTGAAACGCTGCAGGAACTTCGCGGCGACCACCGCGCCGCCGGCCCGGCCGGCCACGTTGGCGACGTCGGCAAAATTGGTTTTCAGCCCCTCCGAGTAGTCGTCATCCAGCGGCATGCGCCAGCACGGGTCGAGCGCCGCTTCCCCGGCGACCTGTAGCGACAGGGCCAGGTCGTCGTCGGTGGCGAACAGGCCGCTGCGCACGCTGCCCAGCGCCACCACGCAGGCGCCGGTCAGGGTGGCGATGTCCACGACTGCCTTGGGCTTGAAGCGCTCGGCATAAGTCAGCGCGTCGCACAGGATCAGGCGGCCCTCGGCGTCGGTGTTGAGGATCTCGATGGTCTGGCCGCTCATGCTGGTGACCACGTCGCCCGGTTTGACCGCGCGGCCGTCCGGCATGTTTTCGCAGCTGGCGATCAGGCCGACCAGGTTGACCGACGGCTTGAGGTCTGCGATCGCGCGGAACGCGCCCAGCACGCTGGCCGCTCCGCCCATGTCGAACTTCATCTCGTCCATCTCCGCCGACGGCTTGATCGAGATGCCGCCGGTGTCGAACGTGATGCCCTTGCCGACCAGCACCACCGGCGCCTCGGACCTGCCCGCACCGTTGTACTTCAGCACGATGAAGCGCAGCGGCTCCTCCGAGCCCTGGGCCACGGCCATGAACGAGCCCATCCCCAGCCTGGCGACTTCCTTCGGCCCAAGCACCTCGCAGACCAGGCCGTGCTCCTTGGCCAGTGCCTTCGCGGCCTCGCCCAGATGAGTCGGCGTGGCGTGGTTCGGCGGGCGGTTGGCCCATTCCTTGGCCAGCTCGATGCCCTTCACGGTGGCAGCGGCCTGCTCGAAGACCTGCCGCGCGGCGTCGGCATTGGCAACGCCGATCACCACCTGCTCGATGCGGCGGCCCTCGGCTTTCGACTTGGTGGTGACGTACGAATAGCTCGCGTCGGCGCTTGCGACCACCGCGGCCCGCACGGCGTCGTCGCCCGCCTGCGCCGGCAGCACGATCGTCACGCGGCGCACCTTGGCGCTGCGCAGCGCGCCGACGGCAGCCTGCACCGCGGTGCGCACCTGGGCTCCGGTACCGTCGCCGCAGCCCGCCAGCAGCAGCCGCGGTGCCGTGACGCCGGCGTGGCGCCAGGCTTGCAGCAGGTTGCCCGGCTTGGCTTCGAGGTCGCCAGCCTTGAGGGCCTGCGCCACGAGCTGCGACAGGGCGTCCTTGCCGCCCGCCGCTCCCTGCATCACCAGTACCACCATCGCATCGGTTTTTTCGCCGGCGGCACCTGCCAGCCCTAGGGTCTTGAGATCGAAGTCCATAATTCGCTGTTTTTCTCCGGTACAGAACGTCGCGCCGATGTTATTCCATTCCTCCCTTCGCAAGGAACTCGCCCGCAGTTTCGGCGCCTCGCTCGTCGTGCTGGTCACCATCGTCATGACAATGACGCTGATCCGCACGCTCAGCCAGGCCAGCCGCGGCAGCGTGAATCCGCAGGAAGTGCTGATGGTCATGGGCTACACCGTGCTGGGCTACCTGCCGCCGATCCTGACCCTTTGCCTGTTCATCGCCATCGTCGGCACGCTCTCGCGCATGTATCGCGACAGTGAAATGGTGATCTGGTTCGCCGCTGGCCGCGGGCTGTCCGCGTTCCTGAAGCCCCTGTTCCGCTTCGCCTGGCCGGTGCTGCTGGTGATCGCGCTGCTGGCGCTGGTGGTCTGGCCATGGTCCAACCAGCAGACCCAGGACATGAAGGATCGTTACGGCAAGCGCGGCGACCTCGAGCGCGTCGCGCCAGGCCAGTTCCAGGAATCGGCCAGCGGCAACCGCGTGTTCTTCCTGGACAAGGACACGCCGGACAACAAGTCAGGCAAGAACATCTTCATCTCCACCAACGAGCGCGGCAAGGAAACGGTGACGTCGGCGCGCAGCGGCCGGATCGTGACCCGCGGCGAGGACCAGTTCCTGCAGTTGAACAACGGCCAGCGGCTGGAGAGCGTGCTCACCCAGCCGGGCCTGAAGATCAGCGAGTTCGAGGAGTTCGGCAACCGGGTCGGCGAGAGCGACCTGGGACCGAAGGACAAGGCTCCCGCCAAGGCGCTCTCGACCTGGTCGCTGCTGATGGACCCGAGCGCGGAGAACCGGGGCGAGCTGGCCTGGCGGCTCGGGCTCGCGCTGGCGGCGCTCAATTTCGTGGTGATTGCGGTGGCGGTTTCAAGCGTCAATCCGCGCGCCGGTCGCAGCGGCAATCTGGTGTTCGCGCTGTTCGCCTTCGTGGTTTATTACAACTTGCTGAACCTGGGCCAGAACTGGATCGCCGGAGGTCGCACCAGCCTGCCGGTGTTCATGGTTGCCCTGCACGGCGGCGCCCTGCTGGTCGGCGTGCTGTGGCTGGCCAAGCAGCACAACGGCTGGGCCATCAGGCTGCGGCCGCGCCGCCGCGCCCTGGTGCAGGAGCCGACGGCATGAGGACGATCCGGCGGCTGGTGTACCGCGAAGTGGTCGCCTCGGTGGTCTTCGTGGCCGTGGGCTTCCTGGCTCTGTTCTTTTTCTTTGATTTCGTCGACGAGCTGCCCAACGTCGGCAAGGGCGGCACCGGTTCCGCCTACAAGATGAGCCAGGCACTGGGCTATGTCACGCTGATGATTCCCAACCACCTGTACGAACTGCTGCCGATTGCGGTGTTGATCGGCACCATTTTCGTCATGGCGCGGCTGGCGCAAAGCTCCGAATACACCATCCTGCGCACCAGCGGGCTGGGGCCGTTCCGCGCCTTGCGCACGTTGCTGGGCCTGGGCCTGATTTTCACGCTGCTCACTTTCGCCACCGGCGACTATCTCGCGCCGGT
The DNA here is from genome assembly GCA_014376915.1 of Ramlibacter sp. Next base: position 145 of record JACMQP010000629.1, on the reverse strand, counting down.
CGCAGACCGCACGGCGCAATTGCTCAAGGCGCGCTACGAAGGTCGGATCAGCATCGGTCAGACCGGGGCCTGGCTGAAGGAAAAGCAGGCCTTCCACACCTACAACGTGAACGTCAACGCGCTCTCTCCCGACGGCGAAATGCGC
>JACMQP010000131.1 GCA_014376915.1 Ramlibacter sp. | reverse complement strand
GGGACCAGTCACCCTGCCGCGCCGGCGCCACACACCACCGGACCGTGCAAAAGCCACAGTTGAGTCATCCGGTTGCACTGCTGTTACAGACTTGCACGGTTGACACGTTGTGTTACAGGATGTACAACCTGTCACATGGTTCCCATCGATTCTTCGCCGTCCCTGCGTTTGCCTGCGCGCAAGGCCCGCAACCGTCTCCTCCGGCTCCCCGTGTGGCAGCCCGACACGCTCGAGGTGATCTACGGCCTGGCCCGGATCGAGGACATCGAGCAGTTCCGCTATTCCATCTACGTGGCCGAGCAGCACAAGCCACTGCCGGCGGCCGACCATCATGCCAAGCGACTCCCCGACCAGGATGACGCCGTGGCGTTCCACTTTTGCGTGCGCAACAGTGCCAAAAAGCTGGTCGGCTACGCGCGCATGCATTACGCGGAATCGATCCCAGCTGCCGCCATCGTCCATCTCCAACTCGGAGATCTGGTGCAGCACTCCCCCAAGGTGCTGGGATTTATCTCAAAGCTGATGGTCGAGCGGTCGCTTCGCGGCCGGACCAACGCAGTGCGGCTGATCATGAGCATGATTCAGTACGGTTGCGAGCGATTCACGCAGGCGGAAGGCGCCGTATTCCACTGTTCGTCGGAGCTGGTGGCGCTGTACACCCGCATGGGCTTCCGCCCCTTTGGCAAGCCGTTCATCGACCTCTATGTTGGACAACAGACGCCAATGGTCGCTATTTTTCGCGATTTAGAGCATTTTGAACAATGCGGCTCCCCGATTGCCGGAATCGTCGAAGCTTTGCCACAGCATGACGAGCGACTCGAGGCCTTCCGCGACTATTTTGTCGTGAAGCGTGCCTTCCGTGCCGACAGCCATGTTGCGTCGCCCGTGATCCCTGCGCGGCGTCCCCCTCGGCATCTCTCGGCGCCCTCCTTCGTCTCCAGTGCGGCGATGAAGCTGGCCTGACATCACGGCAAGGTCCTGACATGGCTGACCCAACGCAAGAACAAGGCGTGCTGGCGCCGTTGCACGCCCAGGTCGCGACGGCGCAGGCGCAATTCGCGCAAATTCTCGAATCGGCGCTCACCACCGGGCCGGTATCGGTCGAGCAGTACTGCCGCTACCTGTCGATGCAGTACCACCTGACCAAGGATGTGCAGGCCTATTTCTTCGGCATCGCGGCCAATGCGACGCTAGCGAAGCGCCGCAAGCTGCGCCGCTTTCTGTGCGAATTCGCCAACGAGGAAGAACTGCATTACCTGGTCGCCGCCAACGATCTGCTTGCGTTCGGCCGCAGGCCCTTGCCCGAGCCATTCGACGTCACTCTCTGGCACAGCTACTTCCGCAGCGTCGTGACCACGCGGCCGTTGCTGCGGCTCGGCGCCGCGGCAATCCTCGAGAACCTGGCGGCAGGCGTGGCGCGCGAACCCGCGCGGCGCGCCTTGTCGGCGCCGTTCATGACGCGGGACAACACCAAGTTCCTGGTGCTGCATCAGCACGAAACCAATCCGCATGGCGAGCAGATCCTCGCGGCGCTGGAAGCCGAATCCCTTTCGCCCCCCGAGCTGAGCGACCTGTTCCTGGGCGCGCGGCAGGGCACGGTACTCTACCTGCGCATGGCCAGGTGGGCCGTGGATCCCCACGAGATTTCGGCGTGCGCCGACAGCGGGGCGCCGGAAGTGTCGGCCAGCCAGTGCCGCGACATCGACGAGTTCAAGATGTCCGAGCTGAAGTCTTCGAGCTGACCTTTCGTTCCGTTCGTTTCTCTCCGCAACGCACCATTGCAGCTTGTTACCGCTGTGACCGGCGGAAGCGCTAAGCGTCATTGCGTTGACTTGCTGGCCCCCTACTATTTGATTTTCGACCCAGACCGAAATCACTCAGCGAGGTGCCCCATGACGTCCGCCGACTACCGCATCGAAAGCAGCCAGCCCCTGAGAAGCCGCTTCCTGCCGATCGGACCGGGTGAGCATTACCTGGTCAAGGACCGCGCGCTCGCGGTCGCTCTGGCGGCCAAGAGCTTCCACCGGGCATCAGGCGCGGAAATCCGCGTGGTCCACGTGCCGACCGGCGAGGTGGTCTACCGCAAAGCTGCCTTCGTCCAGCCTGACGCGAGCGAAGAGCCCTGAGCGCCGGACCCGCCGTCACCGGGTGCTGCGCGCAGTGTGCGGCTGAGGAGCATGACCGGAATCAATCCGACCAGCACCAGGGCCAGTGACGGCAATGCAGCCTCGCCGAGGCGCTCGTCGCGCGCCAGCTGGTAGGCCACTACGGCCAGCGTGTCGCTGTTGAACGGACGCAGCACCAGCGTGGCCGGCAACTCCTTCATCACGTCGACGAACACCAGCAGCGCCGCGGCAGCCGTGGAGCGTCGCAACAGCGGCCAGTGCACGCGCGCCATCAGCGCCATGCCGCCGGTGCCGAGCATCCGTGCCGAGTCGTCGAAGCTGGCGGGAATGCGCGCATAGCCGCTTTGCACCGACTGCAGCGCCACCGCGCAGAACCGTACCAGGTAGGCCCAGACCACGCCGATGGCCGTCGACGTGACCCAGTAGCCCGCGTTGGTCGTGGGCGCAACTTGCTGCAGCCAGCCCACCGGCAGCAACAGGCCCACGACGATGACGGCGCCCGGCACCGCGTAGCCCAGGCTGGCCAGTTGCACCACCCAACGCGTCAGCGCGTCGGGCGACCGGCGCAAGCTGAACGCCAGCAGCAGCGCGATCGCCACCGCGAGCACGGCGCTGATCAGGCCGAGCCGGACACTGTTGAAGGCCCACTGCGCGAAGCGGTCCCAGGGCAGCACCGACCAGTCGGCCGCCAGCGGGCGCAGCATGAACAGCACCGGCAGCACGAACCCAAGCAGCACCGGCAGCAGGCAAACCGTCCACGCCAGTGCGACCTTGCGCCCGCTCAGCCGTACTGGCTGTGCTTCGGTCGAGCCGGCCCGGCCACCGCGCGCTGAGGCGAAGCGCAGTCGCCGCTGGGCCCGCGCCTCCAGCGCCAGCAGCAGCGCGACCAACGCCAGCAGCAGCGTCGCCAATTGCGCGGCGGCGATCCTGTTGTCCATCGCCAGCCATGCCTTGTAGATGCCGGTGGTGAAAGTCTGGATGCCGAAGTAGCTTGACACGCCGAAATCCGCCAGCGTTTCCATCAAGGCGAGCGCGACGCCCGCGGCCACCGCCGGGCGGGCCAGCGGCAGCGCCACCCGCAGGATGCGGCGTCGAAGCGGAGCGCCGAGCAACCGCGCCGCTTCCATCAGGTGGCCGGCACGCTCGCCGAGCGCGGCGCGAGCCAGCAGGTAGACGTAGGGATAGAGAGAAAAGATAAAAACGAAGACCGCGCCGCCCAGGCTGCGGATCTCCGGCAGGACACGGCCGTCGGCTCCCAACAGTGAACGGATCCCGTTTTGCACCGGACCACCGAACTGCAGCGAGTCGGCGTAGGCATACGCCACGACATAGGCCGGCATGGCGAGCGGCAGCAATAGCGCCCACTCGAAGATACGGCGGCCAGGAAAGTCGAACAGGGTCACGGCAGCGGCGCTGGCCATCCCGACCAGCGCCACGCCGGCGCCGACCCAGAAGCACAGCCAGACCGTGGTCCAGACATAGCTCGCCAGCACAGTGCGCGCCATCTCACCAAGGATCTGCACCGTTTGCGCGGTCGACTGCAACCACGACGCCAGCACGGCCAGCACCGGCAACACCAGCACGGCAGCGAGCAGCAGCAGAAAAGCGTTTTGAAGCCGGCGCAGGGGCATGGGCACAAAGGCCGCAAGGCCGGTTGATGCAAATGAGAATTGTAAGCATCTAGAATGAAGGCCATGTTCGTCGAGGTCTCCCAGTTGCGCGTGCAGTACGCACACCGGCCGCAGCCAGCGGTGACCGACGTTTCGTTCGGCTTGGCGGCCGGCGACATCGGGGTGCTGATCGGGCCATCCGGCTGCGGCAAAACCACCCTGTTGCGCGCGGTGGCCGGGCTGGAACCGGTGACGGCCGGCGAGATCCGCGTCGCCGGCGAGGTTGTCGGCAGCGCCTCGGTTCACCTGCCGGCCGAACGTCGCCGCATCGGCATGGTGTTCCAGGACTACGCCCTGTTTCCGCACCTCGACGTCGGCCGCAACGTGGAGTTCGGGCTGCACCACTTGCCGAAACCCGGGCGCGCGAGCCGCGCTGCCGAAATGCTGGAGCTGGTGGGCCTGCCGGGAACCGAGCGGCGCTTTCCCCATGAACTGTCCGGCGGCCAGCAGCAGCGCGTCGCGCTGGCCAGGGCGCTGGCGCCCAGGCCACAACTGTTGCTGCTCGACGAGCCGTTTTCCAGCCTCGACGTCGACCTGCGCGAGCGGCTGGCGCACGAGATTCGCGGCATTCTCAAGGCCGCGGGCGCGACGGCGCTGTTCGTCACCCATGACCAACTCGAGGCCTTCGCCATCGGCGACGTGATCGGCGTGATGCACGAGGGGCGGCTGCACCAGTGGGACGACGCGTACACGCTGTACCACCGGCCCGCCACCCGCTTTGTCGCCGACTTCATCGGCCACGGCGTGTTCACCCCCGCGACCCTGCGCGAAGTGGACAACCAGGTGGTCGTGCAGACTCCGCTCGGCGACCTGACCGACATCGCCGAGTGCCCCTTGCCCAGCGCCTTCGCCGGCGGCGAGTGCGAGGTGCTGCTGCGCGCGGACGACATCGTCCACGACGACGACGCGCCGGTGAAGGCGCAGATCCTGCGCAAGGCGTTTCGCGGCTCGGAATTCCTCTACACCCTGCGCCTGAAGACCGGCGAGACGGTGCTGGCGCACGTGCCCAGCCACCACGACCACAAGATCGGCGAATGGATCGGCATCCGCGCGGAAGTCGACCACGTGGTCACATTCAATCGGACCTGCCCGGTCGCCGGCAGGGGACTGTGCCAGATGCCCTGCGATCAGGCCTGTGAGCCGCCGACGCCGGTGGCTGCTCCGCTTCAGGCCTGACGCAGCGCTTCCACGGCGCTACGCAGGTCGCGCGCCCAGGCTCGCCGGTCGCGCCCGTGCGACGCCTGCGGCTGCCCGAACGTCACGACGGCGCAAACGCGCGGCCCGGCCAGCGTACGCCAGAGCGAACCGACCAGCGTGTCGTCGCCGATGTAGCACGGGCTCAGGCTGGTCTGCCGTGTTCGGGCGTCGATGAAATTCAGGCCGACCGGCAGCACCGGTGCATCGGCGGAAATCGCGGCCTGGATCAGGTTGGCGTGGAACGGCAGCAGCGAGACGCCGTCGCTAGTCGTGCCTTCCGGGAAGACGGCCAGGATATCGCCGGCCTGCAGGCTCGCGACCATCCGGTGCACCACCCGCATCGCATCTCGTCGCGACGTCCGCGCGATGTAAAGCGTGCCGGCACCGGTCGCCAGCCG